>JBJXHH010000111.1:0-12845 GCA_046160675.1 Chitinophagales bacterium | reverse complement strand
GAGCGGAGAGAGAGGGATTCGAACCCCCGGAGGCTTTCACCTCAACGGTTTTCAAGACCGCCGCAATCGACCGCTCTGCCATCTCTCCGGGGTCAAAGATAGATGGGTGACGGCAGATTTTAAAATTGCTATACTTTTTCAATATCGTTTAAATACGCTATTACTTCTTTACATGAATGCAGGGAAATAACAACAATGGGTTTGTCCCTAAATCCCTTAATTTTGCCCGTTTTTCACTCAATGATGGCTAAAATAAATTGTACGGGGCATAACTACTTTCTTCTTGTTATAATAACATTGATACTTTGCAGTTGTAAAAAGGCAGAAACCTCAAATGAAATTTCGATTAATAAACTACACCTACAATTAGATGCAGAGGCAATGCAAAAGATAGAAGCAAAACGCCAGGAAGCATTGCAGGCCGGTATTTTGAATACAAATGATGACGTTGACTGGGTAAAAGGGGTGCTTCTGTTTAATGATTCTTCCTATTCCTGTGAGGCGAGGTTAAAAGGTGACTGGCCTGATCATTTGATAGACAACAATTGGTCCTTTCGCATCAAATTGAAGGGTGATGCAGCTGTTATGGGTATGCAAACCTTTTCTGTGCAAGATCCTTTTACAAGGGATTACCTGAACGAATGGGTGTATCATCAATGGTTGATGTATGAAGATATACTTACCCCAAGGTATGATTTTGTTTCTTTCGCTTTGAACAACAATACCTCAAGGATTTATGCAATTGAAGAACACTTCGATAAAAACTTACTTGAGTCTCAAAATAGAAGAGAGGGTCCTATTGTAAAATTTTCTGAAGAAGGAATGTGGAATTTGCGAGGATATGATATTGAGAATGATATCAAGACATTAAGATCTGAGGAAGTGTTGCCAACATATGCAATAGCCGAAATTGAACCTTTCAGTAAAGGACAAACTTTGAAATCGGATGCAATGAAAAGCTTGTTTGAAAATGCGCAAACGCTTATGACACAATACAGGAATGGCAAGGTTCCTTTTTCTCAGGTTTTTGATTTGGAAAAAATGGCAAAATACTTCGCTATCTCTGATGTTGCGAAAGCGTATCATGGGCTCATCTGGCATAATTTGCGTTTCTATTTTAACCCCATCTCTCAAAAACTTGAGCCAATTGGGTTTGATGGTTATTCAGAAAGCGGGGTATTTGATTTCATTCACAGGCCATTTATTGGGTATGGAGTAGTTCCGGTTTTTAAAGAAGAAGTTTCATTAAATGGTACTTTAGAAAATTTTTTCCATGAACAGGAATTTGTTGAGTTGTATGCAAAATATTTAAATACTTACACAGACAGTACTTACATCAAAACCTTTTTTAACAGTATTAGTGACAGTATCCTTTCAAGGGAAAAATTACTTTCTATGAACCAACCCGGTTATAAATATTCTGACAAGATCATAAAAGAAAATTCTGCCATAATCCATAACATCATTAATCCTTCCGGAGATAACATTTTAAAAGTATATAGGGAAGAATTTTTGCCAGGGAAACAAATCATCACATGCATTAATAATTTTTGTTTACCAGTACAGGTTGTTGGGATAAGCCCGAGAAAAGATGATGTTGCATATTATTTTGAGACCCCAGTGAAACTTGATGCATTTAATGAATATACTACGGCGCCAAGCAAAGTAATCAGTGCAAATGGTGAAGGCGATTATGTTTTTTATAAAGTCCCGGGCATTGATTCGTTTCAGGTTACAAGTATGAAGGCATGGCAAGCCCCATTTCCACAAACGCCTTCGCAGGAATTATTTTCAAACATCAAAATAGAATCTAATTCCTTGTACTCTGTTGAAGGAAATAAAATTTATCTGCGTCAGGGGAAACATCAGGTCAATAAACCGATTGTAATTCCTGAAGGTTACACTGTGTATGCAAGCCCGGCTACAGAGTTTGACTTTGTAAATGAAGCAGCTTTTATTTCCCGGTCGCCAGTTGTGTTTAAAGGAAGCAGCGATCAGCCTGTACGCATTTTTTCTTCGGATTCTTCGGCTATGGGCTTTACAGTTTTGCAGGCAAAACAAAAATCATATCTCGACCATGTTGTGTTTGATAAACTTAACACTTTAAATTATAAAGGATGGACCTTGCTTGGCGCAGTAAATATTTTTGAATCAGAAATTGAAATCTCACACACTTCTATTGTGCATAATCAATGTGAAGATGCTCTTAACATCATCCGAAGCAAGTTTACACTGACTGACAGTTATATCGGTTTCACTTTTGGCGATGCATTTGATGCTGACTTTACAACTGGCGAAGTAAAAAATTGTTACATATATCATACAAACAATGATGGTTTGGATTTTTCCGGTAGTAAAATTTTTGTTGAAAATTGCAGGATGGAAAACATTGGAGATAAAGGCCTGAGTTGTGGTGAAAATTCTTTGATACATATAAAAGACACTCATGTGAACCATGCGAGTGTTGGCGTCGCTTCTAAAGATCTTTCGCATGTAACAGTAGAAAACGTAGCTATCAAAAACAGTGGTAAAGCTTTTTCGGCTTATATAAAGAAAACAGCCTTCGGCCCGGCGAAGATCAGAGTAATCAGTTATACTGCTGAGAATGTGAAAGAATTGAGCACAGCTCTGGACGGTTCGGAAATCATTCTTCCGGGTAAGTAATAACTGTTTATACTTTTTCTTCACCCAACTTTTTAATTAGGCTTCCCAAAGTTTTTAAGCTTTTTTCTACTGCATCACTGTAAGGAATACCAAAGCCAACTCTTATAAAATTTGTAAACCTGGCGTCTGCTGAAAATATTTGCCCCGGTGCAATAGAAATATTTTGTTCCATTGCTTTTTCATACACTTCAAATGCATTGATATGTTTTTTCAACTCCACCCATAGAACATAACCACCCCTGGGTTGTGTAATCTTTGTATCTGCGGGAAAATATTGAGTTATAGCTTGCATGTATTTTAAACAGTTAGTATGTAAAGCCTTTCGCAGGTTACGTAAATGCAATTCATACCTTCCGTTCTCGAAAAACAATCCGATGGCAGCTTGGGTTGGGGTAGCATTTGTAATGGTATTGATGAGTTTGGTACGCAGAACTTTATCTTTAAATTTTCCGGGTATCACCCACCCTACCCTGTATCCCGGAGCTAAAGATTTTGAAACTGATGAACACAACAACACATTGCCTGTTTTATCAAAACTTTTACAAGTTCTCGGCCTCTGCCTGCCAAAATATAATTCACCGTAAATGTCATCTTCAATTAAAGGAATTTCTTTTTCTGCCAGCATTTTTACCAATCGTTTTTTCCTCTCATCACTCATGATGCCTCCCGTTGGGCTGTTGAAATTACTAACGACTAAACATGCTTTTATTTTTACTTTCGCCATCGCCCGTTGCAAATACAAAACATCCATCCCGGTTTCAGGATCATTAGGAATTTCAAGAACCTTTAAACCAAGACTTTGCATCGCCTGGAATATTCCAAAGTACGTAGGTGAATCAATTGCTACTGTGTCCCCGGGTTGGGTAACAGCTTTCAGGCAAAATACAAGAGCCTCCATACATCCGTTAGTTGTTAATACATCATCGGCTGTGATAACTCCTCCCCAATTAAAAGAGAGCCTTGCAATCTGTTTGCGCAACAATTCATTTCCATGAATGTTCTCATACTGCAAACAGCTGTATTTTGAATTTCGTATTGCCTCATTCATCGCCTTGTTCAGTTTTGCAACAGGTAATAATGAAACATCCGGCGCAGCTACAGAAAACCTGATGGCGCTTTCCATCGTCAGGTTTTCATACAGCATAGTGATCATTTCATCTACACTTACTTTTTTAATATCTTTTTTCAAGACATCAACTTTCGGAATTTGCGGAAGTTGCCTGGGTGTGAATTTTACATAGTAGCCACTCTTAGGCCTTGCTTCAATCAGTCCCTTATTCTCTAGCTGGGTATAAGCAAGAAAAGCGGTACTCATACTTACACCTTGCTCTTTGCTGAGCCCTCTTACAGACAATAATTTATCGCCTGATTTTAAAACACCAAATTGAATTTGTTTTTCAAGTTTTTCTGCTATCTGATGATAGAGAAAATCCTGTTTGTCAATCCCTATAACCTGCATATAAAATGTTTAGAGTAATACTTTTTATTGACTCATGGAAATCTGAATTAAATCAGAGTTACAATTGAATCTGTTCTGTGCAAAAATACAAAAACTGAATCTGTTTTATTTCAAATAATATCCTCATCTTTGCATCATCTTTATAGAATATTTTGATGAAAGACAACAACAAAGCTTTCCTGGCTTTAGCATGGATAAGTTTTTTCTGGGGCACAACTTACATTGCGTCTAAAATTGCAACCCATGAAATCCAGGGTTTATTTTTAGCAGCAGTACGTCTTTTATGCTCTGGAATTATCATTGTAACCTGGTTCCTTCTCAAAGGACATAGAATCCCTGACATAAAAACTTTATTCATTCTTTCAATACAAAGTATTTTTTTACTGATCTTGGGAAACGGACTGTCTACCTGGGCAATTCAATACATAAGCAGTGGTTTAGCATCCATCATCAGTGCATTAATACCGTTAGAAATAGTTTTATTCAGCATTCTCATCCTCAAGAAAACGAGATTTACTTTGCTGCTGTTAATCGGTTTATTTGCAGGTTTCGGTGGACTGCTCATTATCTTTCATGAATACTTTGCAGATATTTTTCAAAAAGAATATGCCTTCGGGATCATGCTTGCTTTAATTGCGGGGGTTATGTGGTCTATAGGATCGGTGATAACTTCAAAGTATAAAACCACAACGAATGTTCTTTTCGGTGCCGGCATTCAGATGCTTATTGCCGGAATTATCTTATTGCCTATTTGTATTGCCTCAGGATATAGCATGAACCTGTTTGAGGCAAATACAGAATCAATTCTATCCCTTATCTACCTGATCATAATTGGCTCAGTAATCACCTACTCATTATTTATATATGCCAATATAAAATTGAATCCTGCAAGAGTTTCTGTCTACGCATATATTAATCCTGTTGTCGCCATTTTGCTTGGGTGGTTAATCCTACAGGAAAAGTTAAACGGGTGGATTGCTTTAGGCACATTAATCACTTTGACAGGAGTTTACATAGTAAACAATGAATTCAGAAAACAAAGAAAAATTACATGAAACAAGTTGCCTGGTTCGATAGAAAGTTTTACTTCAAAGAAACACAAAATGTATTCCCAGGATTGATAGAACGCCTCCGTGGAACACCGATTCGCCTGGAGGAAAAAGTAAAAAATACTCCTAAGGAAGAATTGACCAAACAAATTGATCAAAGCTGGTCATTTCAAGAAAATATAGGCCATTTAATTGAAGTGGAGCCTTTGTGGCAGGAAAGATTACAGGATATTATGAACGGCGAGAAAGAATTGCGCCAGGCTGATCTTACTAACAGAAGAACCTATGAAGGCAACTATAATCAAATACCTGTAAATGATATCCTTATTAATTTCAGAGTTTTAAGAAAAAAAACTGTTTCCTTACTGGAAAGTTTGAGCGAAGAGGATATTTTTAAAACTTCCTTGCACCCGAGGTTGAAAGAACCCATGAGTGTTTTTGACTTGTTCTATTTTGTGGCGGAACATGACGATCACCATTTGGCAAGAATACAAGAACTGAAAATGATTTTTCACAATATGTAATTTCCCCTGTGGCTGAGAAAACAGAAAAAGTATTCAACAGTTTTTCCCTGCAGGGCATAATGAAAACATTTGGTGCAGAACTGGATTCAGCCCAAAATGGGAAAGCTGTTATTACCTGCAATTTAAACGAAAGGCTTACTCAGCAGAATGGTTTCTTTCATGCTGGAGTTCTTACAACCCTTGTTGATTCGGCATGTGGATATGCGGCCTACACAACCATGCCCGATGATGCTGACGTCCTTACAGTTGAATTCAAGGTGAATTTTTTAAAACCTGTTATATTACAAAAAGTATATGCGGTAGGAAGAGTGATTCATACAGGAAAGACATTGGTGGTAACCGAAGGAATTATTACAGATGAAAAACAGGAAATCGTATACGTAAAAATGCTGGCAACTATGATGACTATTTTAAAAAAATAAAAATGGAAACTTTAACAGCTCAAAAGCAGGAAATGAAAATACCCGTAACACGAGTAAGCAAATCAAAAATTTCTGAAATTGATTTCACAAAACTTCAGTTCGGGAAAATCACCTCTGATCATATGTTCATTTCTTCCTTCAAAGAAGGGCATTGGCAAAATCCTGAGATTCTACCCTATGGTGATATTTCTCTTGCTCCTACTGCATTGTGTTTTCATTACGGGCAAACAATTTTTGAAGGGATGAAAGCTTTCAGGATGCAGGATGGGAATATTTCCATTTTTAGAATGGAAAAACATTTTGAACGAATTAATAAATCCCTTGACAGGATGTGCATGGCAATGCTGGATGAAGAATTGTTTTATAATTCCATCAAACAATTGGTTGCGTTGGATCAGCAATGGACGCCTACTCAGGAAGGATCCGCTTTATACATTCGCCCGTTTATGATTGCGACGGAAGAAAGATTCGGTGTAAAAGAAAGTGATGAATACCTGTTTATTGTTATTACAGGGCCCGTATCTCCCCTCTTTAATAAACCAATTAAAATAAAGGTGGAAACAGATTACGTCCGGGCCGCAAAAGGTGGAACAGGATATGCAAAATGCGGAGGCAATTACGGGGCAGCCTTTTATCCTACAAAAATTGCCCGTCAGCAGGGCTATAATGCTGTACTTTGGACAGACAGCATATATAATAAATTCATTGAAGAATCCGGCACTATGAATATGCTGTTTATTATAAACAACACAGTAGTAACTCCCCCTTTAAGTGATTCAATTTTAGAAGGTATTACAAGAGATTCAGTTCTTAGGATTGCCAGGGATATAGGATTGGGAGTAGAAGAAAGAGATATTTCTGTGGAAGAAGTTGTAGAAAGTATCGAAAATGGAAAAATGACAGAAGCATTTGTAGCAGGTACGGCTGCTGTTCTTAATCCGGTTGAACTGATCAGTGCTTATGGGAAAGACCACCTGTTGCCCACACTTCATGATAATGCTCTAGTGTACAAATTGAAAAAGAAAATAGAAAATATTCGCACAGGAGTAGAAAAAGATATATACAATTGGAATACTGTTATAACACAACTTTAATAAATGGTTCACAAAGCAGATTCTGACAAAAAAGTTTTACATTGCTTGGAAGCTATTCAAAGCCTGCGCCCGCATGTTACTAAAGATAATGTTTTGAGTTATGTAAACAGGATGCAAAAACAGGATTATAACTTGATCTATGTAGAGGAAGATGGTAAAGCTGTTGCCTTTTCCGGCTATAGGTTTCTTACTCACTTCTTCAGCGACGATGTTATTTATATTGATGATCTTGGTACAATAGAAGCCTATAGGGGCAAGGGCTACGGAAGCATATTACTTAACTATATTATTCAACTTGCCAAAGAAAAGAACCTTGCGGGTGTACGTTTAGATTCCGGGCATCACAGGCATGATGCGCATCGTCTATACTTAAATAAAGGATTTAAAATCGTTTCTCATAATTTCAATCTCTCATTAAAATAATTGTCCTCTCAGCAGGAAATTCCCCTTTTCCTGAAACTAGCTTTTAGTAGCATTCGCTTCTGCAGAGGCATAAATACGCAGGTCTCTGTTCACATCTATGCTATTATTAATTTCAAAACCAACAAGAAGCACTATTGAATTAATATTTAGCCAGATCATGAGTACTATAAGTGTCCCTATAGAACCATAAACTTCATTGTATAAATCAAAATTATTTACAAAATACGCAAATCCGAGGGAGGCTAGAATAGATCCTAAAGTGGCGAATGTAGAGCCGGGTGTTATCAATCGCCTGCGTTCTTTCATAGATGGGCCAAAATAATAGATGAGTGATACGCCGCCAAAAAATAAGAAGATAATGATGAGCCATTGTAATGCCTGCAAAATAAATCTCTCTGTAGAGTTTTGCCAACCTGTCCAGTTCCCAATCAAGTCAATAACATGATCGCCGGCAATGATGAGAAATACAGATGCGATAAATAAAACAAATAAGTATAATGTAAGCCTGAACGCTGCAAAGCGCCTTCGCCAAAATCCCCTCTGCCTGTATATAATATGCTGTTTGTTGAATGCCAGCATCATCATGCGGACACCATTGGTAGAAAAATAAAATGCCAGCACAAATCCCAGTGAAAGCAACCCTCCCCGTTGGATACTTGTAATATCCATGATGGTAGAATGTAGGAAATTATATCCACTTTGCGGTAATACATCAAAGAAAAATTTGTCAATGATCAAATCTAAACCTTTCACTGGTATAAATGGGATAAGAGTAAAAATGAATATAATGGAAGGAAAGATGGCGAGCAAGAAGTTGAAAGACATGGCGCTTGCTCTCAGCGGGATCATATCCCGTTTGATTTCCTCCCGGAAAAAAATGGCAACATCATAAATTGGGATTTTGTCAAAGCCCGGAAAGCTGGTATGTTTCATTTTTTCTACGAACCCATTCCATTTGCCGAGACAGTATTTTTTAATCTTTAGTGGAATACGTTGCATAGAAAATGAATTGTTTCAAAGATAAAATTTTATAATTCCTTCAACTGCTGCAATAATGCACCGGCTTCCTTATTGCCAGGAGAATATTTCAGGATGTTAGTAAGTTGTTCTTTTGCTTTTTGTGCTTGCCTTGTTTGTATGTATAATCTTGCCAGGCTAAGCCTTGCCTGAACATAATCGGGGTCAAGGGAAAGCGCCTCCCACAGTGCATTTTCAGCCTCTTCAATATCTCCTTTCCCTCCTATAATCACACCAAGGTTCATCCAGGCTCTTGCATATTTTGGGTTCTCTGAAATTATGAACCGATATATTTTTTCAGCGCCATCAATATCCATGTTCAAATATTTTGCAGAACCGAGTTTTAAGTTATAATCGAGGTTGTAAGGCTGTAATTCAACTGCTTTTGTAAATGAAGCTTCGGCATTTTTGTAGTCTGCGTTTTGTAAAAAAGCTTCGCCAATCCTGTAATGATCCCATGCGTTCCTGCTTTTGTTTTTTATTTTATCAGCATAAACTAAGATAGCATCAAAATCATTTTTCAGGTAGTGATAATGAATCAGTGCAGAGAAATACGCATCGTCTTTATCAAGTGTTTTGTCAAGATATTTTTTTACACTGTCAAGCAAAGCATCTTCTTTCACAAATGCTTCATAATACGTTAAGTACCCTTTTGCCATGAGAATGGGAGAAGTTTCTTCACAGGTCATACATTTTAATCCTGTGAACTTGCCATCTTCCTTTTGCTTCTCTTTCCCGGGGATTTGTATTTTATGATCAGTGATGGAAACATGCGGAATATCTATTGCTTCGCTTTGCGGCATATGACACTTGCTACAGTTATCTTCAGCCAGATTTCTTACTTCTGTTGTTTCCGTGCATGTACTTGTTGCAGAAGAGTGACAACTGATACAGGCATTATTAAATTGCGCAATCGGAGTTTCTTTCACAGTTACATGCGGGTTATGACAAGTGATGCAGGAGAGTTTTTCTGACTGGATGTAACATTTGCTTTGTTCCATCCTGTCAGCCTGAGAAGCCATGAGGAATTTATCATTCTTGCCGTCAAACTGCGGGAGAAAAATATTCCAATGCTCAGAAATTTTATCGCCGGGTTTAAAATCAAAAAATGTTGCACCTGCATTCAGCACATTTACTCCCTGTAGATGACATCGCAAGCAAAGCTGGTTTTGCAGCTCAACAGAAAGCTTTCCGGGGTTTACAATTGTATAATCAATCTGGGTAGCAGTATCAACAAGTTTTCCATCACCAATACTTGCAACATGCAGGCTTCCGGGTCCATGACATCTTTCACAATCAATGCCGGTAGCAATTTTTTCATATTTATTTACTGAGCCTGCAACTGCCTGTGGCAAACCGTTATGACAATTCATGCATTCAAATTCAATGATGCGGCTAAACCTTGAGTTGAAGCCATTTTCCATGCCGGGTGCCATGTCCCATTGTTTGCGCTGTGTATAAAAAGTGATAGGCGCCTGGTAGATGTAACCGTTAAAATTTATGAGATGAGAGTTCGTATGCTGCCCGCTGCCGATGATATAAGAAACTGTTTCTTTTCTCTGGTAGACCGTATCTTTTCCATCGAGCCTGAATTCAAGTATTTGCAAGAGTTCATTTTCAAAAAATGGCTTGTAATACAAATCATTGCTGCTATCATACACAAGTGCATGCTCATCAAACACAGCAGAAGATTTTTCTTGTGTTGCAAGATCAAAACTCAAACCCATGCCGGTGTGTATGTAAGTAGAAAACTTATCAGCATGGCAGAGTTTGCAGGTTTCCATGCCGACATACTGCACAGAATCATCCTGATTGAGGTAAGGAGAATCAGCTTCCTGTGATTTATTTTTTTTTGTGCAGAATGTGAGCACCAGCAACAAAAGTGCTAAAATGAGTATGATATATTTTTGCAACACGGTTGATGTAAAATTACTCATTCAAGAGAAAAACATCTGTCCTGTAAACACAAAAAGCAATGTGTCAGTTTTGCTTTCCTTTAGAAACATCCATCATTTCACAAACTTAAACTATGCGGTTCGGTGGCTGACAAATAAAAGGCTCTATGACTTAACTTTCATTTCTACCCAGTTGTGAAATAGAGAATACCTCATAAAATGTTCCTCCTCTTTAATTGAGAGTAATTGCTGTATTCTTTCAAACCAGCTTTTTTTCATAGCATTGTTTCTTTTGGCAAGGTTACGATTGTTTATAAACTCTTTCAAAATACGCATTATCTCAGTAAAGGATAAAATATCTGCTCCCTGCGTATCAAAGTACCACCTTACGCTACGCATATAATGCATGCAAAATTCATCATTGCCAAGTTCAATATGACATAAGAGGTAGATAACCTGAGCAGGGAAAATATGAAAAGTATAAAGTTTTTGCTTTTTGTATGATAAGACAATTTTTAAATGATCAAGCGCTTGTGGGTAATTTTGCAAGCCAAAGTAAGATACAGCTAGCGCATAGTTTGTTATAACTGCGAATTCACCTGTACCAACTCCCTGAATTGCAACGATCAGTTTTGCAGAATTTTTGTAAAACTCAATACATTCGCTATAACTACCAGACAAACTCAATATTTGCATCTTACTTTCAATATATTCCTTTAGATGCCGGCTGTATATCTCATGCTTATGCAGGTATGGTTTCGCATGAATGGTTTTAAAATACAGATCACATACTTCCAACCCTTCTTTGTACCTTTTGGTATGTATACAACAATCAATATACATAATCAGTGTTAGCGTATAGTTTACAATTCCTGCCTCTTGTGGCGAAAGCTTTTTTCGAAACAACATCTTGTATAGCTTCCTGGCATTGTCATATGCTGTTTCAAACTCGCATGAAACATTGTAATACAATGTGTAGATGTGAAGCACTGCTATTTTTGCTTTCAATCCGAATTTACTATAAACTTTAGGAGGAATTAAACTTTTTTCTATGTCGGTTAATTTTTCCTGCACCAGTTTCCTGTGTGTATGCTGGTATTTTTTGGCAAGGATTATCAGGTCATTCTTAAGCATGGAAATAACAAGCGCATACCTCAGCATTTCAATATTGTAAAGGTCTTTCTTGTAGTCATTGTTCAGATAATTTTCTGTATAACTTATCTGCTGCATGCTGCCTGCAACTCGGGACTCATACCTAAGAAAATAAAAGTAATCCAGGAAAGACTCCTGCTCAAGTGCATCTTGTTTGTATTTAGCAGCCAACTTTCCGGCTACATCGCTGATACCTTTCCGTGTCAGCATTTCAAGGTCAGCAAATGCAGAAACGTTACTTATCTCATTCGCATCATGAAAATTCCTCAATGCCCGCAGGATCATTTTTTGCAAGTATTGTTTTTCCTGTGCAAAATTTTTCTGTAAAGAAGTCTTTTTGAATTTTGATTTTATCGCCTTTTCATCATACATCTTTTGCCTGTCCATTGCATTAAATATGCGCATGTAGTTTTTCTCTCCTGCTGTAATAGAGGCAAACAGCTTGAAATACCGCTTTTCATTTTTGGTAAGAGATTTCACAAGCCTGAATGTACTGTCTGATGCTATCATACTATGTTGTTGGAAATATTATAATGCCAAAAATATTTGTTTGCTGCTGCATTCCCATAGCCTCACTTTAGAGGTAAAAAAACAGATGCATACTTTTTACCCTACATCTTTCCCTTAAAGTTTCTCTCCCTCTCACAACCTATGATACACAAAGAGTAAATGATTTCTATTTGAACATCTAAAAACATGTTATATGAAAAATAAACTATCACTAAAAACCATTGTGTTGTTCATCGTATCTTTTATGATCACTTCAGCCGCAATGGCTCAGCAGCCCCGTCCGGGAAGCGGATGGGCGCATCTCGGCCCCACAGGCACACCTAATGGGCAAAACGTTGTATTAGTTGCCGGGCTCATGGGCTGGGTTGATACAAATAACGGCCATGCATTTCCTGCTGAAAATTACCTCGTAACCGGCGGCATTGCAGGTATGTTCCAGGCTTCAGGTTATGATGTGTATGTTGTAAATATCCCTGAGGGGGCACACACTCAGAGGGGACAAGACCTCGGCATACTCATGAATAAAATAAGCAATGATGCGGTAGCAAACGGGCGGGAAAATGAATTCGTTATGTTTGGGCACAGCCAGGGGGGGCTTATCATCCAGGATTACTACCTGAATCATTGCCCTAACAC
>JBJXHH010000110.1:0-33282 GCA_046160675.1 Chitinophagales bacterium | reverse complement strand
CGATGGGCGATGAGAATAGTGATCTGTTTCCTGCTAGTAGATATGTCAATTATTGTGTTTGTGATCTCTTCTTCAGTTAAAGAATCTAATGAAGAAGTCGCTTCATCAAACAATAAAACATTGGGTTGGCGAAGTAATGCACGGGCAATACTTAATCTTTGTTTCTCACCCCCGCTTAACTTTAACCCTCCTTCTCCAATCATCGTATCAATTCCTTTTTCAGCCCTTTCCAAAAGGCCATCGCAACTCGCACTGCTTAAAGCTTTCAGCAATTCCCCGTCGGTTGCATTAGGTTTTACGAAATGCAAGTTTTCCCGAATGGTTCCTGAAAAAAGTTGAGTGTCCTGTGTTACAAACCCAATTTGATTTCTAAGATCGTTAAAATCAATTTCATTTTCATTAAGGCCATTGTATAAAATGCTGCCCTCCTGCGGTCTGTAAAGTCCCACTAGCAATTTCATAAGAGTACTTTTCCCGGAGCCGGAGGGGCCGACAAACGCAATTGTTTCGCCTGTTTTTACATTAAAACTGATTCCCGCTATAGCTTTTATATGCGCAGTTTTGTGTTGAAATGAAACGTTGTTAAACTGGAGTGAATGTATATAGCCAAGATGTTGTGCATGTTCAGGCTGAGGTTCTGGTTTCTTTTCCATCAGTTTATGAAAATTATTTAGGGATGCTTCCGCCTCCCTGTAACTCAGAATGATATTTCCAATATCCTGCAGAGGACCGAATACAAAAAAGGAAAATATCTGCATAGTAACTAACTGGCCTGCGTCCATCATATTTCTGAAAATAAGCCACATAAGTATGAAAAGTATTACCTGCCGTAAAGTGTTTACAAATGTACCCTGCACAAAACTGATACTGCGTATACGCTTCACTTTTGTAAGTTCCAAGCCTAGGATTTTGTATGTGTTTTTGTTAAGCCGGCTAACTTCCTGGTTTGTTAATCCCAGACTTTTCACGAGTTCGATATTGCGTAGGCTTTCTGTTGTAGCACCGGCAAGGGAAGTGGTTTGTCCGACAATTATTTTCTGTATTCTTTTTACTTTTTTGCTCAGCAGGTTTGAAATAACTGTGAGTAATACGATCCCGATTATATAAACTGCCGGGATATACCAATGAATGAACAAAGCTGCATACACAAAAACAAAAACAATCCCAACAAGTATTCCGAAAAGAACATTGATGAACATGTTCATGAATTTTTCTACATCTATTCTCACTTTTGTTAAAACAGATAATGTTTCCCCGCTGCGCTGATCTTCAAATTCCTGGTAGGGAAGTTTCATAGCATGTTGTAGCCCATCAGTAAACACCTTTGCACCAAACTTTTGAATGATTACATTCAGAAAATAATCCTGAAAGTTTTTTGCTATACGGCTTATCATCGCCACAGAAATTGAGAGAAGTAAAATAAAAATTACACCTGGCTGGCTCCAGCTAAATGAATAAAAAAACCTGTTGGAAGAAAATTGCTGATTTACATTTTCATTTACGAGGTTTACTAACTTGCCGAATAGAATAGGATCACACAGAGAAAACCCGGTGTTTATTGTTGCCAGGACGAGTACCAGGGAAACAAGCCCCCGGTGTGGGGATAAATAGCTAAATAATAACTTCATAAGTATCTATAAAAAACGGTAAACCATAAAAGTAACTTTTTAGTGTCAATCTCAAGTTTTACAACCTGTTAATTGATGGATTCAATATAAGCAAATTAGAGGGAAATTGACATACTGGCATAATTTTCACTAAAATCAGGCAATCACTTTATTTATATTTGCGTTACTAAACACATGATAAAAAAATATTTTCTCTTCGCAACACTGCTAATCTCACTTAATGCAATGTATTCGCAGGCTGTAACAACGGAAACAGCAAGTAAAAAAGCAGTTAAATTTTACAAGGAAGGTGTAGAAGCAGTCTTGCAAAGTGATTATAAAACTGCGCTGTTATTTTTTGAAAAAGCACTTGCTGAAGAACCTAACTTTGTTGAAGCTCTGAAAAATGCGGGAAACGCAAATTTTGAATTACGGGAAGACAGCACCGCAGTGGAGTATTACAAAAAGGCAATTAACCTGAATCCTGATACAGATATAGGTATTTACAGAAGATTAGCTGAAGCAGAGCAAGCATTAATGCGGTATGCTGAAGGGTACGAACATATCAATATTTTCCTAGAAAATCCTAAAATAGTCGGGGTAACCAGAAAAAACGCTGAGCATCTAAAAGCTAGCCTCCAGTTTGCAATGGAGGCTATTAAAAGCCCTGTTGATTTTAACCCAGTAAATCTTGGCAGTGAGGTGAATTCTGAATTTTCCGAGTATTTTCCTTCTTTAAGTGCAGACAATTCTGTTATGGTGATTACCCGAAAAATACCTGTTCCCGGGGTTTCTGAAAATGCCGATGAAATAGATAGGTTACAAGAAGATTTTTTTATTTCAAAGAGGGACAGCGCAAAATGGGGCAAAGCAAAGAATGTTGGAAAGCCAGTGAATACAATGCTGAACGAAGGAGCACAATCTATCTCAGCTGATGGGAAAAATCTTGTGTATACCCTTTGCAATCACCCATTGGGGTTCGGAAGTTGCGACCTTTATTTTTCAGTTTCTTACAATGAGACTTGGAGTGAACCTGCAAATTGTGGAAAGAAAATAAATAGTGGTGATTGGGATAGCCAACCTAGTATTTCTGCAGATGGAAAATTTCTTTATTTCAGCAGCAGTAGGTCGGGAGGAATGGGAGGAATTGATATCTGGGTAAGTGAACGTAATGATAAAGGCTACCTTGAGAAACCTGTAAACTTAGGCCCTACTATCAATACACCGTTTGATGATCAGTCGCCTTTTATCCATCAGGATGGCAAAACACTTTATTTCTCCAGTGATGGACATCCCAATTTTGGGGGGAAAGACCTGTTTTACGCAAAACTGGATGCAGAAAATAGATGGCTGCAGCCTGTTAATCTTGGATTTCCAATTAATTCCAGCAAAGATGAGATCACACTAACTGTTAGTTCTGACGGCTCAACTGCTTATTATGCCAGTGATAAAGCATCCGGTTTTGGCGGGCTGGACATTTATCAATTCGATTTACCTTCGGCCCTCCGCCCTGACCCGGTAACCTATGTAAAAGCTACCGTAAGGGACGAAAAAAGCAAAATTCCTCTGAAATCAAATGTTCAACTGATTGATATTGCAAATGGCGACACATTGCTTAATTATGTTACTGATCCTCGTTCAGGAGAGTTTTTGGTATGTTTGCCCGTTGGGAAAAGATACGCATTGTATGTTAACAAAGAGGGATATTTATTTCATTCCGAAAATTTCAGTCTCGAAAATGCAATCCCTGACGCTCCCTACCTCATAGATATATATTTACAGCCAATTAAACTTGGAGAAGTAGTTACACTCAAAAACATCTTTTTTGAAACAGGGTCTTCAGAATTATTGCCTGAGTCTAAAACCGAGATACTTAAAATTAAAGAGTTGCTAACAAAAAACCCGGCCTTAAAAATACAACTCAACGGACATACTGACGATGTTGGCAGTGAACCTGATAACCTGAAACTCTCCCAATCAAGAGCGTTGAGTGTGAAAGATTTTCTAGTTCAGCAGGGAATAGATGGCGTTAGGCTTACAACAGCTGGTTTTGGCGAAAGCAAACCCCTTGCAAACAATCAAACCGAGGACGGACGAGCCATGAACCGGCGCACCGAGATGGAAATTACCGGAATTTAACCTGAATATTATTTTTTTACTTTTTTGAAAAGTGGAACGTTTTCCTATGTAATTTTGTACTGGAACTAGTTTAAACAGAAATGCTATGAAAGTGGATGTTAGTGCTCCAATACCTATAGAGGACGGCACGAAAATAACATACACAGAATTCCAGAAAAAGTATCACTTACCACAGAAGCCTGTTGTTCTTCGTGGGCTCTGGAAAAAATACCCTGCTTATGAAAAATGGACAATGGATTATTTTAAAAAGTCCATGGGGAATATTGAAGTAGGTTTGTATAGCAGCAGCAAGGCTGACCCGAGCGAAACACTCACCAAGCCGCATGTAAAAATGCCTTTTGATAAATATCTTGAACTTATTGAAAAAGAACCGACTGATCTTCGGCTGTTTTTATTCCCTGTTTTTAAACTTAAACCTGAACTGCTGAAAGATTTCGAATATCCGGAAATTACTAAAGGTTATATCAAATTACCATTTATGTTTTTCGGCCCTAAAAATTCCATTACACGAATCCACCAGGACATTGATATGAGTTGTGTTTTTCTCACACAATTTGAAGGAAAAAAACGGGTGGTTCTTTTTCCTCCGGCCCAAAGTAAATTGTTATACAGGTTGCCATTTAATGTTCATACTACAGTAGATATAGATCATCCTGACTTTCAAAAGTATCCGGCGCTGCAATATGCAAAAGGTATGACTACAGTGCTTGAGTTTGGCGACACACTTTATATGCCTAGCGGTTATTGGCATCACATTGAATACCTGGAAGGTGGGTATGGATTATCAGTTAGAACGATAGCTCCTACTTTTATGCTCAAAGTAAAAGCGGTTATCAATCTCACCATTCAAAGAAAATTTGATGAACTTATGCGCAAGCTAATGAAAAACAGATGGTATCAATATAAACTTAAACTTGCAGAAAAAAGGGCGAATAAAGAGATGCAGAGGCTAAGCACTTCATCATAAATTCATTTTCAAAAACACTAAAAATTTATGCAAAAAATTACTCTTTTCCTTTTGATGATAATTTTATCTCTTTCAATCTTTGCTCAAACAAAAACATGTTGTTCCTCCACAGAGGCATTTGCTGCTTTAGGTAATGATGTTGCGTTTGTAAATAAACATGAAGAACCTGTTCCGATGCTGTACATTGAACAAAAGGGGGAAATGATCACTTTTAAAGTAAGTGACGGGAAAGATGCCAACGCTTATGCGGTAAAATCGCTGGAAAAATCGAATAAATACGTTCTTGTGTTCCATGAATGGTGGGGACTGAATGAATACATAAAGCAAATGAGTGACAAACTTTCCTCTGATCTTACAAACGTAAATGTGATAGCTATTGACTTATACGATGGTAAAGTGGCAACTAGCCGAGAAGATGCGCAAAATTATATGATGGCCCTGAGCCAGGAAAGAGCAATGGCCATCATGGAAGGATTGAAAACAAAGATTGGTGCAGAAGCAGAAGTTGCCACAATAGGCTGGTGTATGGGGGGTGGTATGAGCATGCAGGCAAGCCTTGCATTTGCAAATGAAGCAATCGCTTGCATCATGTATTACGGCATGCCCGAAACAAACATCGAAAAACTCATAACCTTGCAAGCGCCAGTTTTATTTATACATGCTTCTTATGATCAATGGATAAATGATGAAGTAGTGAAAACTTTTGAAATGAATATGAAGCAGGTTAATAAACAGTTGAAAGTTCTTCGCTACGATGCAGATCATGCATTTGCAAATCCAAGCAACCCGAAGCATAATGCTGAAGCTGCTCAGGATGCTTATGATCATGTATTAAAGTTTTTGAATGAACGGTTAATGGGGAAATAAACATTCTTTGAAAAGAAGTACAGTAACTGTAACAACTCACGGTCACTATTTCTTATTTTCCGTCATTCATCACTTATTTTTTTCACCGTTTTCAATTGCAGCATATTCAACGCATCAGGATCAAGCCCCGAAATATTTTTTTGAGCAAACCTGTAGACTTCATCGTAAAATAACGGAACAATGGGCGCATGGGCTATGATCATGCTATCTAATTTACTGTAAAGTTTATCTCTTAGCGCCTCGTCTGTTTCAACTATGGCTTGTTCAAATAGAACATCATAAGCTGGGTTACTAAATCTTGTGTAATTAGGAGGGGCGCCGTTCTTGCTATAAAATAAGTTGAGATAGGTTTCAGCATCAGGATAATCAGCGATCCAACTGCTACGGAAAAAACTAGTTTCCTTATCTACCCGCATTTGTCGCAATCTTCTTGAATCTACAAGTTCAATTTTTGTTTTAATTCCAATGTCATCCAGTTTATCTTTTAGGTAAACTGCGAAATCCTGGTATTGGTCAATTGTATGAATTGTAATTTCGGGTAATTCCTCTCCATTTGTAAAGTCTGCATCTGCCAGCAATTGCTCAGCTCGTTGCGGATCATAAGTATAGCCCTGAGGGATGTTTGTGGTATCGGCATATAAACTTGGCGGAACAAAACCTGAAGTTGCAGGAATGCCCCGGTTGTTACGAAGGAACAGAAGCATTTCCTGCCTGTTAAATGCATAATTGATTGCAAGGCGGATGTTTTTTTCTAATAATGGATTGTTTTGCATAATAAATGCTGACGAGTCCATTAAAATGGAAAAGTATTCAACAATCAGGTAAGGGCCTTTGAGTAATGTGAAGTCAGAGGCATACCTGGGCTGCAACTTTCCCTCACGGGTTAAAATATTATCTTTCAAGCTGACATCAATATCGCTCACAAAATCCAATTCTTTACCCATGAATTTTAAAAACTCCGTTGATTTATTTGCGATAAATGAAATGTTTACTGCATCAAGGTAGGGAAGTTGATCTCCGTTATCATCCGTTTCAAAATAGTTCTCATTTTTATGCAAGATCAGCAATTCCCCTTCTTTCCACTTTAAAAATTTAAAAGGCCCGGTACCAACCGGATGACTTCGGAAATCTTTCCCATACTTTTCCAATGCTTCTCTCGGAACAACACTGCAATAAGGGATGCATAACCTTTGCAAAAAAGGAGCATAGGGTTTTAACAAATTGATTTCCAGTATTGTGTCATTTACTGCTACAAAGGGGTTTATGGAGTCAGTAATATTTTGAAATACCCAATCCCCTCTTGCAGCAGTGCGGGGGTCCAGTAATCGGTTGAAAGAAAACACAAAATCAGAGGAAGTTATTTTTCTTCCTTCCCCGCCGGCAAAACAAATGTCATCATGAAAGAAAACATCGTTGCGCAAATAAAAAGTGTATGTTTTCCTGTCAGCAGAAATTTCCCATCTCTCAGCTATGCAAGGTTGTATCTGTAACTTGTTATCCAACTGAACCAACCCGTTATACAATAAATTGCAGCACCATGAATTCGGCTGATCGCTGGCAAAGGCGGGATCAAGCGATGTTGTGGGTGCCGTGAGGTTTAGTTTGAAGATGGTTTTTTCAGAATACTCTTGCTTTGGTTTGCAAGCGGGAACAAGAATAGTTACTACACAGGCAACACAAATATGCTTGAAAAATGGAGGCATTATTTGCGAATATCTAAAAATTCATAAAATCTTCAATCTGTTTACTCACAACCTTCATAGTTTCGGGATTGTGAAATTTACCGTCGGGGTCAATTTCCTGGTCAATTTTTGAAATAGGAAGTTTGTTCCAATGCACATTTACCCGCATATTATTGAGAATACCAGAAAGGTGGTCGAGCCCCCGTAGGTTACCCGCCCTTCCTGTGGCTATACCCGTAAGGAGTGCTTTCTTATTGTAGAAACTTTTTTTCAAATCGCTTGCATCCAGGATCACTTTAAGAACCCCGGGGATACTTCCGTTGTATTCAGGAGTTATGAATATAAATTTTTCAACATGAAAAAAATATTCTTCCTGCAGCTTGGTAAATCCTTCTGAATCTTCATTGTATATCAGGTCTGACATCTGGTTCTTGGTAATGGTATGAAGAGAAAGGAGCTTGTTCTCAATATTTTTTGCATTGAGTATGTGTTGATATTCATTAGCTACTTTGAGCGTATTGCTATTGTTTCTTATTGTGGCTGAGATGATAGTGATCATTTTGGTAGATAAAGAATGGTTTAATCTATGTATTGACAAATAGGTAACAAAGTAATGATAATTTTGTTTTTTAGGTTCGACCTACACAAAAAAAACCACTTCCCAAAACTGCTGTAATTTATCAACAACGGAAAAATTTCCTGTTTAAAAGTTCTGAGGCAAAAATGCCCTTAAGGCAAAGAAGGGTTCTACCTTTACAATCCGTAAGTAAGTAAAAGTCAATGCGTATCACCTATTACGGGCATTCATGTTTCGGCGTTCATATTAGCGGCAAAAACTTATTGTTTGACCCTTTCATTAAAGGAAATCCATTGGCTACAAATATTGATGTTTCTCAGGTTCCTGCAGATGTGATCCTAGTGAGTCATGCTCACAGTGACCATATTGGCGATGCAGTTGATATCGCAAAAAGAACCGGTGCAACTTTAATTGGAATTTGGGAGGTGATGTTCTGGTTTGAACAACAGGGATTGAAAGATGTGTTAAAGTTAAATGTAGGTGGAGGGTGGAAATTTGATTTTGGAAAAGTGAAATTAGTAAATGCTGTGCACACAAGCAGGTTTAGTGATGGCACCAACGGAGGGAACCCCTGTGGATTTTATATAACCTCTGCTGAAGGAAATTTTTATTTTGCCGGTGACACAGCCTTACATTATGACATGAAACTCCTTGGAAAACATGCAAAAGTTGATTTTGCGTTTCTGCCTATTGGTGATGTGTATACAATGGATGCAGATGACGCTCTGATAGCGTCTAAATATATCAAATGCGATAAAGTAATAGGAATGCACTTTGATTCGTTTGATGTAATAAAAATAGATCATGAATATGCACTGAACGCATTTGCAAGCCAGGATAAAAAACTGTATTTAATGAAAGTAGGAGAGGAGATGGAAATGTGAGAAATAGAAATGTAACAGATGAGTATTATTCATCAATAAATCTAATAACCGAAACAAGCAATTATATTAAGTCACTCAATCAACCAAAACTCAATGGGAAAAATTATTGCGATAGCAAATCAAAAAGGCGGAGTAGGTAAAACAACTACTGCCATCAATTTATCAGCAAGTCTTGCCGTACTCGAATTTAAAACCTTGCTTATTGATGCCGACCCTCAGGCTAACTCTACTTCAGGAACGGGTTTCGACCCAAAAACAAACAGGCCTAATATTTACGACTGTCTTATCAATGACAAACCTGTGAAAGATGCTATTATTAAGACCGAAACCCCATTTCTTGATCTGCTGCCTGCACATCTTGACCTTGTGGGCGCTGAAATTGAACTTATCAATCATCCCAACAGGGAAAAGATCATGCGCAGCGCATTGGAAGAAGTTAAAGAAAAATATGATTATATACTTATTGACTGTTCACCCTCATTAGGCTTAATCACAGTGAATGCCCTTACTGCAGCTGATTCAGTTCTTGTGCCTGTGCAATGTGAGTATTTTGCACTTGAGGGCCTGGGAAAACTTTTGAATACGATCAAAATAGTACAGAACAGGTTAAATAACAATTTACAGATTGAAGGTATTTTACTTACAATGTATGATGCAAGATTACGTTTGAGTAACCAAGTAGTAACAGAAGTAAAAAGACATTTTCAAGACCTTGTTTTTGATACCATCATTCACCGGAATACAAAATTGGGCGAAGCTCCAAGTTTTGGAAAACCTGTAATCATGTATGATGCGGATTGTACTGGCTCCATTAACTATATGAACCTTGCCAGGGAAATATTGCAAAATAATGGGAGTGTCCAGGAAGAAGAAGATGATGATTCAGATAACCCGTTTTTACACATCAGCCAGAATTAATAATTGAAAGAAAAAAGCTGGTGAATTCTAATTAAAAACATATTGTAACTTGTAATCCTAAAATTATAATTAGAAATAAAGTGAGTAAAAAACCAGATCTCGGAAAAGGTATCAGGGCTTTGCTCGAAAACATGGATGCTGAAACTTCTGAACTAGTTGAGAAAGCAAAGGCAGAGGTATCCTCGATAAGCATGATACCGCTGGATGGTATTGAAATAAATCCTTTCCAACCGAGAGCTGATTTTAATGAAGAGGCTTTACAAGAGTTAGCAAATTCCATTAAAATCCATGGAATCATACAACCCATTACTGTAAGAAAACTCAATGCTACAAAATATCAACTTATTTCTGGTGAGAGAAGAGTAAGAGCCGCAAAACTTGCCGGCATAAAAGAAATACCTGCCTATATCCGCAATGCAAACGACCAGGAAATGCTGGAGATTGCATTAATAGAAAATATACAAAGGGAGGACCTGAATGCAATTGAGATTGCAATTCATTTTCGCAGGTTACTTGATGAATGCAGCCTCACCCATGAACAACTTGCTGACAGACTTGGGAAAAATAGAACTACAGTCACCAACTTTCTTCGCCTGCTAAAGCTTCCACCTGATATTCAGAATGCACTAAAACAAAAGAAGATAAGCATGGGGCATGCTAGGGCGTTAATAAACCTTGAGGATCCCATCGGGCAGATCGCCATTTTTCGGGATATTCTCACAAAAAATCTATCAGTACGGGATGTAGAGGAGATGGTACGGAATTTCCAGCATAAAAAACAAACGCTTCAGAAAACAATACAATCTTCCCATCTACCTTATGAATTCAGAAAAATACAGGATGATCTTTCCTCAGCTCTTGGTACAAGGGTAGTAATAAAACGAAATAAAACCGGGAAGGGCGAAATTATTGTTTCTTTTTTCAGTGATGATGATCTCTATCGAATCAGGGAGATCATAGAATAAACCTGTTAAGATGAAATTAGTATTTTTTTTTCTTGTTACGGTTTTTCATCACTGTTGCTTTGCACAAATTGAAAATGATTCAGTTTTTGAGTTTGAAGAGGATACCACATTTGTTAATGAAAAAAAGGCTTCTTCCTCTACTCTCATTACGAAAGAGGATTCAACAATATTTTTTCAGGATTTGTGGAGTCATAACCCACACTCCATCGGAAGAGCTGCTTTGTTCTCTGCTATACTTCCAGGATTGGGGCAAGTTTATAATGGCAAAGCCTGGAAAGTGCCAATAGTATATACGGGGCTTGGCATTGCAACAGGTTTTGTGATCTATTACAGGTATGGTGACTTGGGATATCTGGACTTAAAAGAAGCTGTACAATGGCGGTTTGATGGAGATAGCACTACGATAGATAAATACGAGGGCCTTGCGGGTGATGAACAGTTAGTGTCATTGTTAAACCAGACGAAACGATACCAGGATTTATCATACATCTCATTGTCATTTGTGTATCTTTTGAATATTGTTGACGCAATTGTAGATGCTCATTTGTATGATTTTGATGTGAGTGATGACCTGAGTATGAGGATACTCCCGGATTTAAACATTAGAAAGAATTTTCGTCCAACTTCAGGAATAAGTACCTTTGCGCCGGCATTAGGTATACAAATAAATCTTTATTTAAAATGAAACTTGCATTAATTGGTTTTGGTAAAATGGGTAGATCTGTAGAGATTGTAGCTGAGGAACATAATAAAAATGACAATGACCCGAAAATTGAAATTGTACTCAAGATTGACAAAGAGAACCTGGCAGACTGTACACCTGAAAATATCAGAAGGGCGGATGTAGCCTTAGAATTCAGCACCCCGGAAACAGTGATACAGAATATATACACCTGTTTTGATGCAGGTGTTCCAGTGGTAGTGGGAACTACAGGTTGGTATAACCAGTTGGATGCTGTTTTAAACCGATGCAAGGAAAAAGATGCTACTATACTTTATACACCCAATTTCAGCGTTGGTGTAAATCTTTTTTTCGAAATTAATAAACTGCTTGCTGCGTTTATGCATAGCCAACCTGATTATGATGTAAAAATTCATGAAACACATCATACTGAAAAGTTAGACTCGCCAAGTGGTACTGCATTAAAAATTGCAGGACAGATACTAGATAATATCCCGGGAAAAGAAAAATGGGTTAACCATCCTGCAAAAGATAAAAGCGAATTGGAAATTATCTCCCAACGGGTTCCCGGAGCAGCCGGAACACATGTTGTAAACTATATCTCTGAGTTTGATGAGATCACTATTATTCACAAAGCAAATTCCCGGAAGGGCTTTGCCCAGGGAGCTTTGCAGGCTGCAATCTGGCTGCAAGGTAAGAAAGGGGTTTATACAATGAAGGATGTGCTGGGCTTGTAAAATATGACACTCAGTTGATAATTTAGGTGAGCACCCACAATCAGCATCTGAAATTTCTACTTATATTTATACTGGACAAATCTATATACTATGAAATATTTTTCAATTCCCTTTTTGATGCTGGTTTTTGCGGCACTCTCAAGTTTCTCACAGACAGTTTTGTTTGAAGACGATTTTGAAAGCGGCTCTTCCGGATGGATTGTTTCCGGAGATTGGGATGTTACAGATGAATATGCAGTATCGGGTTCATTTTCTTTTACTGACAGCCCTTATGATGATATTTATACAGCCACTGTTGTGCAAACAGCAACCATGTCAACCGGAGTTGACCTCACAACAGCACTTGATGCCGATGTAAAGTTTTATGCAATTATTGACCTCGAGGAAGGATTTGATTTTGTTTATCTTGATGTAACTACCGATGGTGGTTCCACCTGGACTACCGTATCAACTTTTAATGGAGAAGGTTTATTTGATTGGACTGAATATGTGATTCCTCTTGGAGGATTTGTTGGCTACCCGGATGTAAGACTAAGATTCAGGTTTGACCCGGATGATTTTGTTGAATACGATGGAATGTATATTGACGATCTCGTTTTCACAAAATATAACATTGATAATTCACCGCCCTTAATCGTACATACCCCATCTCTTTTATATGAAGGACCATTAGAAGAAAATTATCTAAACGCTGACATTATTGATATTTCAGGAATTTCAGTTGCAGAACTTTGGTACAGCATTGATGGCGCTTCCTACACCAGCGTTGATGGTGTTATTACCTCAGGGGATAATTATTTGTTTATTGTTCCTGAGCAGGAACCGGGTGCAGTAGTAGATTATTATATTACTGCTACCGATGATTACACAACACCCAATACATCAGTGAGTGATACAGCAAGATACGTCGCTGGTAATTATATTACTTATGACGATGCGAGTGTAGACTTCGTTTATAGTATTGGTGATCTCGGATTTGCTGATAAATGTGCCGTAAAATTTACATTTGACGGAACTACTGACCTTGTAGGAGCTGTGATCAGGGATTATATTGATCCTACTAGAACAAACGATAGCATGACTATTCATGTTTGGGAAGATAGTTCAGGATTTCCCGGAGCAGATGTTATCACTCCATTTACTGTATGGCCTATGTCAACTTTTGAAGAACCATACATAGGCTCAAACATTGACTTGAGGCCCTATGCATTTGAACTAAGCAGCATCAGCGGGGATTATTTTATAGGATATACTTCAGACAGCCTGGTTTACATCACTTACACAAGTACCGGCTTAACGAACAGAACTTATTATAACTTCTCTGGAACATGGTATGAATTCTTTGGTGATTTCCATATCCGTGCCATTACTAGCTCAATAGAAGGAGCCCCAGTGGCTTTTTTTACTTATGATGCAGGAGGGGAGCCGGTTATTGCTTTTAGTGATGCTTCAACCTCTTTTCCCGATGAATGGGTGTGGGATTTTGGTGATGGTACAACAAGCACTGCAATTAACCCAGTGCATGAATTTCTTACAAATGGTACGTTCAATGTATGTCTATCAGTAACAAATGAAATAGGCTCCGATACGTATTGTGAATTTGTTACTATTGACAGTTATCTGCCACCGGAAGCAGAATTTTCATATGTAGGAGATCCAATAGTCACATTTACTGATCTCTCAACTAATGAACCAACTTCCTGGAATTGGATATTTGATGACGGTGTTACAAGTTCGGAACAAAACCCGGAACATACTTATACGGAAAACGGGGATTATTATGTCTGCATGAGCGCCTTTAACGCTGTAGGGGGCGATACTAAATGCTATATTGTAAGCATAAATACTTATGAAGTAACTCCTGTAGCTGATTTCACATTTATTCAGAATGATTTACTGGTTGAATTTACTGATGCTTCAATGAATACACCTACATTCTGGTCTTGGGATTTCGGCGACGGTCAAACGAGTGACATACAAGATCCAATTCACTTGTATAGTGCCGAGGGTGAATATGAAATATGTTTAACCTCATCAAATGGAGCAGGGAGTAATACAATCTGCAAAACCCTGCAGGTATTTAACAGCCTAGTTGATCTGAATTCGTTAGGTATAAGCATATCGCCAAACCCTGCCGATAAGTTTATCCTTCTGCATTGCGCAAACAATTCAAATCAGAAACTTATCGAAATGTTTGATGTTACTGGAAAGTTGGTAACATCTTTTGTAACCACTGAAACTGAAATAAAAATTGATGCTGTTAACCTCCCGGAAGGAATATATCACTTAAAAGTTGAGAATGCAGGCCAGACAGGTATTTCACCGGTGGTAGTCAGCCATTAAAGCCTCTTTGAAAATTATTTTAGAAAATAGTTACTTAGCGGCGGAAATCTTTCCGCCGTTTTTTATGAAAATATTGCAGCAAATAAATAACTGGGATCAAATTGTATTGATAGAGCATAATTCAGATGCTTATTCAGAGGCAGTAAAATTGAGATATGAGATACTCCGTAAACCCCTGGGATTAAACTTTGCAGAAGAACAGTTACAAGCAGAAAAAGGAAATTATCACCTCGTATATTTGAGTGATGATGTACTGGTTGCCTATTTAATGCTTGTTCCTCAAGAAGAAGGGAAAATGAAAATGAAGCAGGTTGCAGTGGATAAAAACCTACAAAGGAAAGGCATTGGGAGGGAATTGGTGCTGGCAGCTGAAAAGTTTTCTTTTGAAAAGGGTTTTTCCCTCATGTACTGCCATGCGAGAGATACAGCAGTTCCGTTCTACAAAAAACTAAATTATACAATTACAGGAGAGATGTTTATTGAAGTTTCTATCCCACATTTTTGCATGGAAAAAAGACTAGTTTGATTTCGTCTTCATAGTTACCCACCATCTTTTGTAAAATGGTTCCTCTTCTACTATAATAACATAAGGAAGTTTCGGGTAACGTAAAGCAATAATTGTTTGTGGTAGTGAAAGTTCCTTTAGTTTAAAAGGAGAAACATCCTTAACCGGGAGGTTCTTATCCATCACAAACACTGGTTTTACTTCTTTTTTCCTTGGGTCAGGAATCACTTCAATTCTCACTTTTGTTAACCCTTCATGAATGTAATTTAATTTTTTTGCAGCAGCAACCGTTAAATCAATACTGCGTTTGTTCCATTGAGGCATTCGATCATTTATTCGAAGTATGACAACAGAATCATTTGTAATGTTGGTCACTTTTACCCAGCAATTCAAAGGTAGATTTTTATGGGCTGCTGTCATTTTATCATGTGTATAAATTTCACCAGTTGCTGTTTTTCGCCCTACAAATTTATCATGGTAGTAACTGGCAATCCCAATTTCAACATACCCAGGTTTAATACTTTGTGCTAAGCATTCTACTATGCAAAAGGAAAATGAAAATACTAACAGAAATGCAAATCGAGTCTTCATTAAAATTGAAACGCAACATGATTTCATGTTGCGTTCTTCAAAAATAAGGAATAATAAGTATTAAGGGAGTGTGAAATACTTCACAATAGGGCCAATATTTGTATAAAAAGTTACAAAATATAATCCTGGAGCTAAACTGATACCAAGAGTAATAAGTCCCAATCTTTCATCTTTTCCAATAAGGTTCTCTATTTCAACAATTTCTCCTGTAGACTTGAATACCTGGTAGGAGCTGACTGTTACATTTACCGGTGTATAATGCAACAAACGATCTGGGCATGGGTTTGGGAAAATGTTTACAGTTTTCACAATTATTGCACTCTCAGATGTACCTCGTTCTTGCAATATACTATTATCAGTAACTGAAGAATTTTGTTTTTCATCCTGTATGTCCATTATAACAGTATTTTGAGCTGAAATAGTGAAAGCAGAAATGAGAACAAAGAGGAGAATTGTAAACATGCGCATAGGTGTTTATTTTATGTTCGGGTGAAATTTCTGGACTAAATTACTGAAACTTTTCTAATAACAAATAGTTAAATCCACAAAAGTTTTGGCTAAAATTAGGTTTCAGAACAGCCTGAGTACGCCTTTTGCCAACCGCTCTTCCAACTCAAGCAACCATTGTTTACGCCAAAGACCCCCAGAATAGCCCACCAATTTACCATCTGCTCCTATAACTCTGTGGCATGGAATAACTATCGCTATTGGATTTCGCCCGTTCGCAGTGCCCACAGCCCTTATACTCTTAAGGTCACCGAGTTGAGTCGCAACCTGTGCATAAGAAACAGTTTCTCCAAAGGGTATGGTACATAAATTATCCCAAACCCGTTTCTGAAAATCCGTTCCATCGGGTTGTAGGGGCAAGTCAAATTGTTTCCTCTTCCCGGCAAAAAATTCCTGAAGCTGTGTTTTGCAGTAGAGAATTAATGATGAGGGAGAACCGGGTTTAGGGTCATTTTCTTCTACAAACTGAATTGATTGAATAGCTTCATCTGAACCATAAATCCTTATAAATCCTAATGGAGATAAAAATGTAATTGAATCGGATTTAGCTTCCATTCTTCAACTCCGGTTTTAATAGTACATAAAAATGCCCATGTATGTATTTTCCGTTTTTCAGGTACGCATATTTTCTGATGCTTTCAAGATAAAACCCCGCTTTCTGTAAAGCTTTTTGCGAAGCAATATTTTCCTCAAAAACTCCTGCCTCTATTCTCACAATTTCAAATGTATTAAAAATATGTTTTGTGTAAACTTTTAGTACGTCTGTCATAATACCTCTTCCCCAGTATTTCTCTCCTAGCCAATATCCTATCTCAGCGCTTACCCTGTCAATATCTTTCTTGGGAATCAACCCAATCATACCTATTACGGCGTCTTCATAACAAATTGAAAAATTGTATTGCACTTCGTTTGCAAGGTTCCTATCTACCCAGTTAATGGCATCCTGCAGAGTGTAAGGGTGAGGGAAAAAATCCCGCATATAATTCCATATAAGAATATTATTTCCATGTTCAGAAACTGCTGGCTCGTCACCCTTTCGCAGGGGCCGAAGTGTAATATGTTCTTTTACTGCAATTGTCATTTGCCGTGCTTTGTAAATGCGAAGAAGAGTTCTTGTTCTCCTTCTGTGGTTTTTCCTGAAACTGTAACCTCTGTGTGCATCATATCAATTTTTTTATAAACAATTTTTTTAGGAAAATCATGCGATGGATTCTCAAATGTATAAATCCCCCCTTCGTATGATGTGAGTGTGAAAGGTACTTCCTTGTCATTATTCTGGCCGTAAGAAACTGGGGCATAAACAACTACTGAATTTCGCATTCTTAGTTGGACATTTTCAGTCTGCACTCCTGAGGATCTTATTTTACTGACACTTATGGAATCATCGGCCGCAATAGTTGAATCAAACAGAAAATAACAGGTGGCAAGAAAGGTGCTATCATCTTGTTTTTCCCAACTTTCCAGGAAATATCCACCTCCTATTTCAGCAAGCCAATCTCCTTCAAGCCAACTATATTGATCTGTAAACAAGGAAGATGGTAATTTGCAGGAGGCGCAGGCACTTGCTAATGAAATGAGAAGAATGATTGTAATTTTCATAGAATAAAATTATGCACAACCATTGATTTCTGATAATATTTACAGTAACTTAAGCCGACAAATACAGGCCTATTATGAATACATTACAAAAACTACAGGCCTATGGAGACGCACATCATCCTAAATGGCTAGACATTTTACGCATCATTCTTGGGATAATATTAGTAGCTAAAGGTGTTTTTTATATCAGCAACAACGAAGTGTTGGGCGATATCTTAAAGACTAGTAAATTCCCGATGTACAGTATGATTATAGTGCATTATGTCGCATTTGCACATTTGTTAGGCGGCATTATGATCATTGTTGGTATGCTTACCAGGGTTGCTGTCTTGTTTCAGTTACCTGTTTTACTCGGGGCAATAATTTTTGTTGAAGCATCAGAGGGTATATTAACTGCCAGTTCTAATTTCTGGTTTGCAGTGTTGGTTTTGTTTATGCTTATATTCTTTTTTATCTACGGTTCAGGGCCGTGGAGTGTAGATGCATTATTTGAAAAAAACCGGAAAGACTGGGATGTAAAAGATATGTAAAGTAAATATTAGTGCAATTTTTTGAAGCTGGGGCATTTATTGACATGCATAACTGTAAAATATTTACTTATTATTTTTTCCACTAAACAATTTCTTCTTTTTCTCTTTAATAAAGATATATCGGAAAGATATTCCTGCACCAAGTTCAAACCAATTTTCTTCTTGAAAACGGAAACCCGGTTTTATATCTGCGGAAAGTACAAATGGAAATAACAGCATTTTATACTCAACACCGAAAACGAGATCTCCTCCGAAATAACTACTGTCATTGTTATTAATCCCAAAGCGGGGACCGGCACCCCAGTAAGAATTAAAGCCGTCGCCCCAAAGAATATTGTTATGAAATTCAGGTATCACAGAAAAGTAATACTCATCAAGATTAGAAATTGCAAGCAATTCAAGAGTTGTGTGTTCTAATATTTTTTGCTGCAGGGTTAAACCAAGTTCATTTTTGCTGATGCGTAAACCTCCTGCAGTAACATACTTTTGAGAATAAATACCATTTGCGATAAGAATAAAGTACAGAAGGAAGAGTTTATGCTTTGCATGCATGTACTATTAACGCAGGAAAAATCAATTTCTTATTTTTAGAAAAATAAAGAGCCGGTATTTACCGGCTCTCAAAATCTTATACCTTTCAATAAGTATTAACTCGCCACTTTCAATTTGTTCAATTTGCTTTGGTTGAACTTTTCCGAAGCAATATCCAGGGTTAGTATAAATTCTTTTACATTATTTCTGGACGGTAATTCGAACATTGCATCAGTAAGTAACGCTTCGCAGATGCTTCTCAAACCCCTTGCTCCAAGTTTGAAATCAATTGCTTTATCAATTATAAATTCAAATACCTCATCTTCAAATTCAAGCTTTATGCCTTCCAGTTCAAATAGTTGTTTGTATTGTTTTACTATGGCATTTTTTGGTTCTGTAAGTATTTGCCGTAAAGCATCCCTGTCCAAGGGGTCAAGATGCGCCAAAACAGGAAGTCGCCCGATCAATTCAGGAATTAACCCGTATCCTTTAAGATCCTGCGGAGCTATGTATTGTAACAGGTTATTTGTATCAGTTTTCAGCTCATTTTCTTTATGCTTGAAACCGATAATCTGAGTAGCTGTTCTTCTTGCTATGATTTTTTCAATACCATCAAAAGCGCCGCCGCAAATAAAAAGAATGTTTTGAGTATTGATCTTTACCATTTTTTGTTCAGGATGTTTTCTACCGCCTTGCGGTGGTACAAGGACTTCTGTTCCTTCCAGCATTTTTAACAATGCTTGCTGTACTCCTTCGCCTGAAACATCTCTGGTGATGGATGGATTATCACTCTTCCTTGCTATTTTGTCAATTTCGTCAATGTAAACAATGCCTTTTTCTGCAGCTACAATATCATAGTTGCAAACCTGTAATAATCTGGAGAGGATGCTCTCAACATCTTCACCAACATACCCCGCTTCAGTAAACACTGTTGCATCTACTATAGCAAAAGGAACGTTCAAATATTTAGCAATAGATCTGGCAAGCAAAGTTTTACCAGTACCGGTTTCGCCAACCATAATGATATTGGATTTTTCTATCTCGATATCATCTACTGCTTTTTGATTCAGTCTCTTATAATGATTATAAACAGCCACAGCCAGAATTTTCTTAGCATCGTCCTGTCCAATTACATAGCCATCAAGATAATCCTTGATTGCTTTCGGCTTCATCGAGGCCTGGAGGGTAAATTTGAATTTTTTCTGCCCTTGGTTGAGTTCTTCCTCCATGAGTTGCTGGGCTTGCCCGATACAATTCTCACAAATATGTCCTTCCTGTCCGGCAATAAGAATACTTACATCATCTTTTTCCCGAAGACAAAATGAACAATGGGGGGTTTCTTTTTTCTTCATTTAGTTATTTTTGCGATTGTTTCTTCCTACTACTTCATCAACCATCCCGTATTCCTTCGCTTCTTGAGCAGTCATCCAATGGTCACGATCAGAGTCTCTTTCTACTTTGTCGAAATCAGTGCCCGAATGGTTGCTTATTATTGTGTACAATTCCTTTTTCAGTTTTAGGATTTCCTTGAGTGAAATTTCCATATCACTAGCTTGCCCTTGCGCCCCACCCATTGGCTGATGAATCATGACTCGGGAATGATTCAGGGCTGAACGTTTGCCTTTAACCCCCGCACACATTAATACAGCTGCCATAGAGGCTGCAATGCCTGTACAGATAGTTGCAACATCGGGGTTTACATATTGCATGGTATCGTATATAGCTAAGCCAGAATAAACGATTCCGCCCGGGCTGTTTATATAAATTTGAATGTCTCTTTTGTTGTCAACAGAATCCAAAAAAAGTAATTGTGCCTGAATTACATTCGAAACATAGTCATCAATACCTGTTCCGAGAAAAATAATTCTGTCCATCATGAGCCTGGAGAATACATCAATAGCTTGAGCATTCAACTGGCGTTCTTCAATGATATATGGGGTGAAGTTTGTAACAATGCTGGTAGTTTTCATGTAACTATCAAGCCGGGCGCTGCTCATACCCAGGTGATGTACTGCGTATTTCTTAAATTCATTATTCTGCATATTCTTCTTCTTTTTTAGTTAGTTTTTGATACTCCTCTAGAGTAGTGGTTTGTTCTTCTAAGTTTACATAACTCTTCAGGCTGTCAAAAAATTTCTTTTGCATAACCCTGTCATGCATATTTTCCACAAAATTCTTGTCCTGAAGGTTATTTTTTGCAACGTAATTCACCAGTTCATCCCCCAAGTGTCCATAACTCATGCGAACATTTTCAAAAGCTTCGTTCACAACCTCCTCTTTTTTAACTTCCAGTCCGTGTTCCCGCTGTATTTTCTGGAAGATGAGGGACTGTTTCAATTGGTTGAGAAATTGGGTAAACTGTTTGTCAAATTCTTCACTACCACCTTCTTTTTCCTGAGTTTTTTTGTACCATTTCCTTAGAAAGGACTCTGGAAGGGGGATTTCAAGAGTATCTGAGAGATGTTTGTAAATTTCATTTTCTACACCAACATCGGTCATGCGGTTATTATATTCCTCAATAACCTGCTTTATTTTTTCTTGTAATTGTTCAATACTTTCTACTTCCCCGTATTCTTTCATTACCTCATTAAAAAACTTGTCGTCAATTTCGGCGGGGTAAAGTCTTGATATTCTTTCCACTATGAATTCAAATTTTGGTTCAATGGCCTCAATTTGCATTTCATCTGCTTTCTCCTGCATCAGAACATTCTTCACAACCATGCTTTTGTCACCTTTGAAGACGGAAAATATATCATCAATATTTTTTTTCTCCCCTTTTTTTACTCCAGTAAACTCGCTAAGCCCTGCATCGGTTAGCATCTCGAAATTGAAATAAGAATGAGCATGGATGCCACCTTCTTTTTCTGTGCCGCTCGTGTTTAATTCATGCAAATGAATGTAAATAACATCTCCATTTTCAGCAGTTTCAACATCTTCCCTTCGCCCATACTTGCGCTTTAAGCGCTCCACTTCCTGCATTATTTCTTCATCTTTTGCTGGAATGCGATATACTGTGAAAGTTTTGTTTTTATTGAGGTTTTGACTAAGATCAATAGTAGGTTGAATGCCTATTTCATAGGAAAACTTATAGGGTTTAGACTCTTTATAGTTGAGTTCCAGCCTTTCTTCAATTGCTGGGATTGCATCCCCTAAGAGGTTATACCCGTTTTCCTTCAGGTAATCACCCATCTTTTCGTTCACAATTTTGTTCAATTCTTCGGCTAAAACGGAATCGCCAAAGCGCTTTTCAATAATACCAAGGGGGGTATTACCCACCCTGAAACCCGGAAGCTGAACTTTCTTTCTCAGATCTTTTATCTGTTTGTCATACCTCGGCTTATAATCTTCAACGGTAATTTCAAAATGAAGAAGCTCATTTAATTCACCTAAACTATCCTTTGTAACTTTCACTATATCAATTGTTTATATAATTTCGTGCGGGTGGAGGGACTCGAACCCCCATGCCTTGCGGCGCCAGATCCTAAGTCTGGTATGTCTACCAATTTCACCACACCCGCGGTAGCCGGAATAAAACCGACAAAATTAAAATTGAAACGCAAATGTAGCATTTCAAGGGCAGAATTACCTCTTCAATAATCAAACAGGGTGTTAAAAACGAATGGTAAAATGTTGTTTTCGATAAACCTCCTTTCGGAGGAAAATGATTCCCTTAAAAAACAAATCAATGCTGAGCGTAACAGCCGGGTGATTTTTTATTTCTTTCCAGGCGGTTTCCATTTCTTCACTCCAATGGATATCATCAAATACTATTACTGTTTTTTCATTGCTATGCTGAAGACATTGCTCAAAGTATAAAAGGGTAGGAGTTTTGCGATGGTTTCCGTCAATAAAAATAAAATCGGGGCTTTGAAGGATTTGCAAAGCCCGTGGTAAAGTTGTTGAAAATTCCCCTTCAAGTAATTGAATATTTACGGCTTGTAATTTCTCAAAATTTTTTCTTGCTAGATTCGCTATCTCAAAACCCCCTTCAAGGGTAAGTACCCTTGCACTTTCATTGGCTTTTGCCAAATAGAGTGTACTTATTCCAAGAGAGGTGCCCAACTCAAGAATTGTTTGTGGTTGCCAGGAATTCACCATTCTGAATAATAACTCACCGAATTTTTTAGAGATAAGAGTAGTTTTCGCAATTTCAGATACTTTGCGCATTCTGGTCTTCATAGTTTTTGAACCTGCTCCATAATCTTCCACTTCCAAAGTTTCATTACTACGTATCATGGACGTTCTTAACAATTCAATGTCCTCAAAAGCATAAAAGGGTTTTTGATCCTGAAGAATCTCAGTTATAAAACTGAAGATAAAAGGGGAATGTATATCATATTTTGTAGATGCTAGCAATTTATATTGCAGGTACTTACTCAGCATCAGGAGCTTATTCATGTGGCGAAAATAAAAGAATGTGGGTTGTAAACAACAGTTTTAGCAGTAAAATCATTGAGAAACCCGTAAAGAAAAGCAAAATGAGTATAGAACTAAACTCTGAACATATATATGTGCAATTACAATTGTCATATACTTGTCAAAACTTATATCTTCGGGGCTTATAAATACAAAATAATGAAACAATTATTCTTTTTGCTTATTTCCACATTGTCTTTGATTTCAGTATTTGCCCAAAAGGGATTTCATGCCGGTGTTAACGTTGGAGTGAACAGCACCTGGATATTTAATCAGAATAACTACGGTTACTCTGAGATGGATTATGAACTAAAATTTGGAGCTAATCCGGGACTTGCAGCTGGCTATAACTTTACAAATAACTACGGAGTAGAATTGGGTTTGTGCTATGCAATGCTTGGACAAAATTATTTTGACCGTATCAGGGATTTTGGACCAATTGATCCTGTTACCGGTAAACCGGACAAAGTAGAAACTTTCCGATACATTAAATTAAACTATCTGCAGGTTCCGATATTGTTCAGATACCAGACTACAAAAGAGAAAAAAGACAAAATTGAATTTCATGCGATGCTGGGCCCTTCAGTTGGGGTTTTATTAAGTGCTGATCAGTATTATGAAGCTGATATTGACGGAAATGGTAGTGTTGAGGAACTTGACCCCAATTTCGTTCCCCAAACTGCAATTGAGGAATTTGCTTTAACAACTGAGGACGAAGTTTCTAAAGATTACTTTTCTAGTCTTGATGTTGGGATACAACTTGATCTAGGAGTTGACATTTATGTTAGTGAAATGATGTACGTAACCCCTGCTTTAAAACTTTATGGAGCCTTTACTGACTTAAATTCTGAAGCAACCAGGATTTCTGAAGGATATTCAGCTTCCAGAAATGGGTTTGTGGGTATCAGTGTAGGAATTCATTACATCAAGATAGAAAAAGATAAGAAGGATTGATTGGGGATTGCCTATAATTTTATGCATTGGTTTTATCAGGGTATTTTTGCTCCATCAGTTGTAGGCAGGTATCCCATAAGCGATCCGCCGGGGGATCAGCAATAATGCTCACAGGTTGTTGTTTCACAGGATGTGAAAACTGTATGCTCCTTGCATGCAAATGTATACTCCCGTCAGAGTTGGTTCTATCAAAACCATATTTAATATCCCCTTTAATAGGGCAGCCAATAGTTGCTAGTTGTACTCTTATTTGGTGGTGCCTACCTGTGAAAGGTTTTACTTCCAGCAAAAAGTAATTGTCAAGTGTTGCAATTACCCGGTAGTGCAGTGTTGCTTCTTTTGCATCATTCCGGGTTTCATTATATACAAAACTCCTGTTCAAATGGTTGTTTTTTAGGAGGTAATGAGTAAGGGTGTCTTCCTCTTTGGGAGGAATATTCTTCACTAAGGCCCAGTAAGTTTTTTGAATCTCCCTGTTCCGTAATTTATTCGACATACGAGAAGCAGCTTTTCCCGTTCTTGCAAAAACGATTACACCACTCACAGGCCTGTCTAGTCTATGTACCACACCCAGGTACACATTTCCAGGTTTATTATATTTTTCTTTAAGGTAATCTTTTATTGCTGTACCCATGGGCGAATCACCGGTTTTGTCTTCCTGTGAAATTTCACCTGGCTTTTTATTTACAGCAATCAGGTGGTTATCTTCAAATATAATCTCAATGCCGTTAGTTTTCATCATGTCTTTTCTTTACCTTTTCCACTTCTCTAGTGCGACCTTTTCTTTTTTTGATAACTTATTTACAACCTGCTCATAGGAGTGATCAATCATCCAAAGCAGTTGTTTATTCGGGATCTTAGAGCTTGGGTATACTGTGTTCCAATGATTCTTGTTCATGTGATAACCAGGTTGGACGCCAGGGTACCTGTCTCTGTATTGCGGAATAAGTTCAGGGTTCATTTTTATATTGATCCTAAAAGGATGGTTGTTTATACCTGAAAGCAGAAATGCTTTGCCCATCACTTTAAAAACCAATGTTTCTTCATCGAAAGGAAACGTTTCTTCAACTCCAGATTTTTTTAAACAGTACTCTCGAACCGTTTCAAGATTAAGCATGGCAATAAAATTAAAAGTTGCTTTATTTTAATTTTTAACCACAAAAAAAGCATTTCTTTTTTTGCTTCAAATTATTCATTTAAAAAGTGTTACTTGTTTTGTCATCCTATTTTCACCAACTATGAAATCAAAATTATAAACATTATCTGGAAGGGTTGAAAGATCTATATCTATTTTTTCTGATTGGATATTTTCTTCAAATTTTCGAAATAATTCTTTGCCCGAAATATCTGTTACAACTAAAATTACATTGTATATATTGTCAAAACTAACTTCTACAGTTACAACGCCCTGAGAAGGGTTAGGATAAATTTCTATTGATGAAGATAAATTATTTTCTTCTATATTCGTATAAACTTGTACTACTGTTGTGTACACATCTGTTCCGCAATCATTTGTAACTGTGAGGGTGATGGTGTACTCTCCTTCAGCACTGTAACTATGAGATGGATCAATAAGCGTTGAAGTAGTTTCGTCACCGAAATCCCATACATAACTTTCAGCATCTGTTGAAGTATTAGTAAAGGTGATGGTGAGTCCAACGTCAGTATAAGTAAAACTTGCTATGGGAAAATAATTTACAATTACATCAACTGATTCTGTTATTGAACATCCTAGAATGTTTGTTGTAACTGAATACGTTCCACTTTCTGTTACCACTATTGTTTGCGTAGCAGCTCCCGTACTCCAGCTATAGGTTGCTCCTATGTTCCCTGCATCTAAAATAACTTCATCACAACCTGATATATTTTCTGCAAGCGATTCAATTGGCGACTCAAGGCTGAATACATCAATATCATAACTGTCATTTGTCGGGTCGGAGTCGCTGCTCAGGCTTGTGTACACATGAATGTTATGTAAACCTGTTAAAGCTATCTCTGCTGTCTCTGAAAAAGTATAATCGGCACTTTCACCTGCCTCTAGTGTAATAAATGCTGTTTCAGTGGTGGCGCTTCCTCCATCAACTGATAGGTTTACAGGAATTGCCTCAATTGTGGCGGGGCCAAAGTTTTTAATGGTTGCTGTAACTATTTCAGTGCTTGTCATGTTACATCCCCCTGAAGGCGATAGAATAGCGGTTACAGCTACATCAGATGGAGCGGGACCTGAAGTGCCGTCAAAACAACAATTTCCACCTTCACTAATGTAATACTCATCTTCATCAAAAACATCATACTGCAAATAGGAGTAACGAAATGTTCCTGTAAAGACTGTTAGAAAATAATCTGTAAGTTGGTCAACCGTGTTACACCCCCCTGGAATATAATCTGTATCACAGTCATACGCACAGACCATGTAATAATACCCGTCAGGATCATCCAGAGTAACCGGGGGATAGAGCAGGATGTCAACAAGGCCGGCATCTACACCTGAAACATTTGTAGTGCCGTCGTCGTCATACCCGGCATAGATAACTTCAACTACATTGTCAACATAATCACCTGTGATTGTTACGTTCCAGGATTCATAAGAACATAACCCGATTTTTATGTTGGGGATATCCTCATCAATGTTTATCTGTAAATCGCCGCCATTATAGTTTGAGTAAATGATAATGTTTCCAGTAGGATCACAGATACCCTGTGCCGAGATGTAGAACGAAATAAAAAGAGAGGGGAGAAGAGTTAAAATATTTTTCATACAACGCATTTGTTATGTGAAGTTAAAGAGAGTTTTACAAATATCAAGAAAGTATTAGCTACTATTTCTTATAGTTGAAGTGTTGGAAATATGATGGGATAAATCTGAACTTGCAATTATTGCTTTACAAATTGTTTCCTCATGCTTTGCATGCTATCATGTATTTCCAGAAAATAGACCGATGCGTTGAGGTTTGAAATATTAAGATCAAAACTATTATTACCTTTTGTTAGCTGGATATTTTCTGAGAGTAACACTACACCACTGGCTGACAGTATTCTTAATGTTGCGCTGCTTGCAAGGTCTGCTGTATAATTCACCTGAATAGTATTGATTGCAGGAACCGGGAAGATGCTAAACTCAGTATTAATAGGCCTGGTAAGTGAAATAGTATTTGAATATTCTCCTTTACCCGCAGCATCAACAGCCCTCAATTTATAATACGTAGTAGCCCCTTTCGGGTGCGTATCTAAAAATGAATATTTTGTTTGGCTGGTTGAATTACCTGCGCCATTTACACTGTGAATTGCAGAAAAGTTTTTATTATCTGCTGAACTTTCCAACGAAAAGTATGCATTATCATGTTCGCTTGCAGTAACCCAATTAAGCAAGTTACCGTTATTTAATACAGAGCCTGTAAAGGAGATCAGTTCAACCGGCAGGATAGATGTACTTGGGTCATCTACACCCAGTACCCTGTATTCTGATGCTGAAGTTGCGCTTGTTATTCCATTGATCACAAACAGGTTGGGGCATGTCTGATACCCCGAAGTATAAAACGGTGCCGGGGAAGTAGCTGCAGTATTGTTTGGAAGCCCGTCTTTTCCCGTCCATTTTAATTCTCCCACGGCAGTCATACCTGTGTAATAAGTACATTCACCAATTAGTGTTGTACCTGGGATGCCTGTAAATGAAAAAGTATATCCCGCTGCACTTGGCTGTACAACCCATTCAACAGAATACTGGCATGTAATATCCAATAGATCTAAAATGCCATCAGCAGCAGAGCCTGGATTTGCAGTTACGGGAGTGCCTGAGGTAGGGGATGGGTCAGTTCCTACATCACAAAAAATATCATCACCAATATAGCTTGTGCTGCCCGGTTGAATATAACCGAGGATATTTGAACTGGTAGCTGAGGTTGTAGTAATTTGAAAAGGTTCTTCACTATCCAATGTTCCCGGCTGAATGCCGATTGGAAAATAGTAAGTTCCGCTACCATTAACCTGGCGGTAAAGTTTACCTTCAATATAATTGTTACTGCCTGTTGTTGCATAACCGGTAATTGCAGTAGTTGATGAATTTCTAACGTAGAGTTCATTCACATATAAGGAACCGTTATTGCCGTGCGAGGAAACATCTGTTCTTATGATACCATTACTTTCAAACTGCAAAGTCCCGGAAGAGTTCACATTTACATCCGTATTGAGATTCACATACTGACCTGAAGCTGATTTGTCTATTTTGAGATTGTAAAATTGGTTATAATTAGATACTGTTCCGTTCATGGTTCCATTAATTGTTTGTGCTGAAGAACCTGAAAATCTTTCTAACCCTGAAGATTCATAAGGGTATGTTATAGCTCCAACAGGTGTATTTGTCCAATCACCTGTCAACTCAATTTCACCACCATTGTTAACAATTTCGCCGCCATTATTATTTATGTAACCATTTACATAAAAAGTATAGGTAGAGCCGCTAACTCCATTAATAAAAATTTCCTTGCCAGTTCCATCGCCCTGCACATATATCTGGGCAGATGCTGCACCAGCAATCGCTAAAGCAAATAAGAATGTATATACTCCTTTCATCTATTGTTTCAAAATTTTTCTAACAAGCGGATACTTTCTTCAATCTCACTAATCTTTTTCACTTTTGTTTCCGTACTTAAATATGGATTGCTTCTTATTTTTTCTGTTGCTTTGTTTAATCTTTCATGTATAAGATTTTTGTTTTCACGGAGTAATGATTCAAGTGCCCTGGCTTCTTCATCTAACTCTTTTATATATAATGCCTGCTCCTCTGCACTCACCCAAATATCAGTCAGCAATTCACCAACGGAAAAAGTGCCTTTAGCTTCCCATGCATCTCTACCAGGGATTGTTGGCAGGTGACGATAAGTTGAAACAAATTTTTCAAGTTCTTCTAAAGATCTGTGCTGGTAGTCCTCGCTTGTTTTCTTATCTTCCTCTTTTATTTTCCCATCAAAGTAATTATCAAAAACATAGTCGCTTACAAGTGAATTATCATCATAAATTGCTTCTGCTGTAACTGTACCCGGACCATGGTGATCAGCACCATAATATAAAACTGGATTTCCTACTCTCCATGGATCATTAAATTGATAATAATTGTCAATTCCGGATGTTGGTGTACCTACGGGTCCGCCAATCCTCGTTACGGGCCTGCTTGTAGTTGTGTACACAGTTGTTGAACTGCATATTCCCGGAGTTATATCAGCATAATAACCTAAAGAGGTGTTAAAAGAATATCCCTGGTCTATTTGTACAATACAACTTGAAAGAATTGCAACTATATTATTGTTCCAACAAATTTCTACAACAAGATTACTGGTACCATCCCAGTTGAATGGAGTTGATAATGTAAAATCATTGTTTCCGACTACTGCGGTAAATGAAGATGTTGAGTATACATTTGTGAGTCCAGTTTCATAAGCTGTTAAAGAAGTCGTACTTGAGTTCTTCATGTAAATATTAAGGTTAGCCATGGAATAAACTCCGGGAGCATTTATTACAAAGCCTATCATGGTTATGCTACCGGAGCAAAGCCCTGCAGCTGACAATTCACTTGCCCTATAAAGTAATTGAGTCCTGTCACCACCCCACCAGGTATTAAAGGGACTTGAAGACCAGTTATCAGGTGAGGTTCCGAGATAGTAACCTGTAGATGGATTAGATGCTTCAAAAGTGCCAAGTGTTACAGGTGAAACACAAGTGGAAAGGAGAGCCGTAAAATCACCAGTGTTAACTGTTTCGTCATTCTGTAATTTTATCCATGTTCCTGAAGATGTTCTGCCTTCATGATAACCGCCTGTACTGTTCCATCGGATTGTGCCTGGTATTGGAGTAGCTGCTACTCCTGCGCCTGTAACTATCATCGCCCCGTTCACATCTAGTTTTTCAGCTGGAATACTTGTGCCTATACCTACATTTCCTTGTGCAAATAGTAAATTATTTGCCGTAACAAAAGATATTAAACTTAGGTATCTGAAAAATTTCTTCATTTCTTGCCTGTTATATCTGAAATTAGATTTTCTAATTCTTCTATTTTCAATGTTTTTTCCATCGTGGTCAGGTTGGTGTTATTTTTTATAACTTCAAGTTCATATTTGTAAGCATCAAGTAAAGGGTTTGATGAAAAATTGATGATGCTTTCGAGGGATGAAATTTTCTCATGCAATTCTTTTATATAAATAGCCTGGGTTTCTATTGTAACCCAAAGTTGAGAGCTAAGTTTTCCAACTGATGGTTTACCTTTTCTGTTCCATTCTTCCCGCCCAACCATAGTTGGTAAATGTCTTTTATCTTCAATATGTTCAGCCATTTCCCGGATGGTATAATGCTGATAATCGCCATGCTTTTCTGCATCTTCTGCTTTTACTTTTCCATCAAAATAAGCATCAAATACATAATCACTTAGTAAAAGGTTTTCATCATAAATAGCTTCAGCAGTTAAAGTACCCGGGCCATGATGAGTATAAGGGAACGGTAGCACCGGGTTTCCTACAACCACTCCTTCATCATAAATAATATAATCTGAAACACCGGTTATTGGTCCGGTTGTGTTTCCTTTGATATAAAGCACTGGGCGTTTTGTATCTGTAAAACCGGCGGCTGCAAATGTGCCGAAAGTTGTACAACCAGCATCAGAAGCACTTGAACGTTGTGTTCTAGTGCATGTATAAGAAATACCTGACATGGTAGCATCTACTGTGGCATTTGATCCGGATGTTGTATTATCAAAACATATTTCAATTAGCAAGTTAGAAGAACCATCCCAGCCTCCCGGAAAAGTTGAAGGGCCTACATAAAAGTCTCTTAAACCTGGGGAAGAAATTGTTAAGGCTCCGGAAAAAACTGTTGTTAACCCCGTTTCCCAAACTGTGCTTGCAAGACTGGTGGTGGAAGTGTTTTTGATTTTAATGGTAAACCCGTTCAAAGTTGTAGGGCTACCAATTGCTACCACATTGAATCCAATTGAATCAATAGTTCCTGAACAAAGTCCTCCAGCTACAAGATCAGATGCTAAATAGAGGAATTGCGTTTTTACATCTCTGAATTGAGAGGCGAAAGGTGTTTCACTGGCACTTGTGCTAGTACCAGTATATGTGCTAGCACTTACATAATTTGAAAATCCGCATGTGAGTGAGGTATAACTTCCATTGTCATTTCTGTTTTCATTTTCAAGATGATCCCAACTGCCTGCTGATGTTCTTCCATCATGAAAACCATCTGTAGCATCCCATTGAATTGTCCCTGCTGTCGTACCTGTTGCTGCACCTCTGATAATGATAGCGCCGTTTACGTCTAATTTTTCAACCGGAGTTGTTGTGCCTCCGATACTTACTTCACCCTGTGCAAAAACCGATGTAACACAAAATATAAAAAATGATATGACAAATATTCTTTTCATTTATCTTCCTCCCTTTCCTCGTTCAAAATTTCAGTGAGAGTGTTTTTAGCGGTTTTTAGTCTTGAATTTAGTTCTATTAAATACAAGGCATTAGTTTCTGTTGTAGCCCAAAGCTGGCTGCTGAGTTCGCCAATTGAAAATGTTCCGTTTTGCTTCCAATCTTCCCGCCCATTTATTGTTGGAAGATGTCGTTTATCAATCATGTAAGCTATCATGTCGTCAATGGGCAAAACCCTATAATCTGAGCTTTCCGGTTCATAATAGCTGTCAAAAATATAATCACTTAATAATGTGTTGTCATCATAAATCGCCTGACCTGTAATAGTCCCCGGGCCATGACTTTCATATGGGATTGGGAGAATTGGAACTCCCAGCACAATACCAGTATTAAATTGATAATAATCATCTGTGATAAGATAAGGGCCATTGGTGGCACCGGTTAATCTTATAACAGGACGGTTTGTAGAATTTGACGGTGCAAGGGCGGATGCGCAATTCGCTGCTGTTCTGTAAGCAATCTTATTATAACCCCCGGAATTATCTACCTGAACGGATGAACTTGTACCGGTTGTAGTATTGTCATAACAAAATTGAATAAGCAGGTTACTAGTACCATCCCAATTAAAGGGCGTTGTTAATGTGAAATCATTATTTCCTGATACAGCTGTAATGCCTGACGGACCAAATACTGAAGTCATGCCTGATTCCCATGAAGTTGTGAGCGTTGTTGTACTTGTGTTTTTCATAGAGATCTCATAGCCTGAATAGCCAGTAGTACCTAAAGTAGTAACTGTAAAACCAACACTTGTAATATTTCCTGCACAATAACCTGCGGTTGTAAGTTCACTTGCTCTTATCAGTACCTGCATTTTTTTATCCGCAGTGAGTCTGTATAAAGGTGATTCATTACCTGATAATGCTAAGGTGTAAGTTCCTATTTGAGAACTCAATGTTGCTCCACAACCCACCGCAGAATATGTTCCTGAAAGAAAACTATAATCATTCTCTATTCTTCGCCAACTGCCTGAACCCAGCCTTCCCTCATGATATCCAGTGGTACTGTTAAATTGTATTGTACCGGCAACAACGCCTGTAGCCGCAGTACGAATAATCACTGCGCCATTTACATGTAATTTCTCAGAAGGAGTAGTGGTGCCTATTCCAACATTGCCTTGTGCAAATAGATGGGTTGAAAAAAATTGTAATACTAAGAATGCACAAACTGTGCAGATTTGTTTCAATTTAGGCATACAATAGGTAAAACGACGCATCAAATTTAGGATTACTTTTTAATTTTTATAATCCTCCTCCTCTCAATTTCTCAACATAGTGGTTTTGAAGTAAGGAAATTACAGTTGCTTGATTCTTTTATATTCTTTCAATGGAATGAAAAAAGAATTGTTGAATGAAATCTGCAATTTATAAGGAGTTTAAGGAAAGAGATAAACAAATCCCATCTTGTTCAGAGATGCTAAAGATTCCTCTTTTGGTCACAAATTGAAGTTCAGCAACATGATTTTTTTTTTTTTTTTGGAGATACAAAAAAAGCTGAATAGCTTTTCGCAGAATTTGAAAAAATTCAAGGGAGATTTCCCTGCTTTAACCTAACTTAAACAAAACCGGCTTATGAAACAAATGTACGCACTGTGCAGGCGGTATTCTATCGCTTGCTTTTCAGTATTTTCTTTCGTTTTTCTGATGTCAGCGTCCCTGACAATCACTGCACAAACGGCAAACCTTTACACTTTTTCAACATCAACAGGAGCTACTCTTGATCCAATGACAGGGGCAACTACCGCTATTGGTACAAGCATTGACGATACGCCTTCAGGTGTTTTAAATATTGGGTTCAGCTTCACTTATGAGGGAA
>JBJXHH010000109.1:0-7480 GCA_046160675.1 Chitinophagales bacterium | reverse complement strand
GTGTTTGCAACAGGTAAGCCGCCGGCACACATATATGCATCGCCAATCGTTTTTATTTTTTCAATATTGTGTTTGGAAATAATAGTATCAAATGCCTTAAAGCATGTGTGGATTTCATTTACCAGTTCTGTCGGTAAAAGATGTTCTGAGATCTGGGTAAAGTTTTTAAAGTCTGTAAACATGACGGTTACATCATCAAAATGTTTTGCATCGGCGCTGCCCTTTACTTTCAGTTCTTCAGCAACTTCTGAAGGAAGAATGTTGAGTAACAACTCTTCACTCCGATGTTTTTCTTTTTCTATTATTATTTTTTGCCTTTGGGTAACTCTAAACCTGTTAAAAATAATGGCAGCCACAAGCAGCAATAATGCAGCAATACCGATAAGGTATCTTTTTGTGAGGTTGGCAATCTTATTTTTTGTTTCAAGATCAATTATCGTGTTTTCGGCTTCGGTGATTTTTGATTCAATTTCAAAACTTTTTGTACGGTTCCTTCGGTCCTCATCTTGTATAATCAATTGCAGTTTAGAGTATTCTTTAAATGTTTCTCCTGCTGCTTTGCTGTCACCCAATAAATTATACACTTCAATAAGTAATTTTTGTTCTTTCAAAACATCTTTCTTAATATTTTGTATTTCTTTTATTTCCATTTCGAGTAAGCTCCTGGCATCTTTGAACCGGTTTTGTAATATCCTCACTTTAGCAAGGTAATAGTCAGGGGTATGACTCCCGGCAGCACCGAAATAGCCAATATTATGCAAACCCATAATTTCCTTGCATTTCAATAAGCTTGATTCGGCAGAATCCAATTGATTTGTTGCTAGAAAATATTGCCCTTTTATTTCGTAAGTTCTTACTAATGACGGATAGTCTTTGGCATCATATGCTAACTGAATGGCATTGTTCAATAACTCATTTACACTGTCAAGTTCATTTAGCATCAGCTTTGCATAGGCTATATTGCAGGTTAGGAAGGATACATTAGGTACTTTAAGAATATTTAGCCTTGCGTCTCTTGCTTCCCGTGAAAATGTAATTGCAGTTGGATAGTCGCCTATTTCTAAATATAATTGACCTAAAACGCTGGTGTTATTCATCCATGCTCTAAGTCCACTCATTGGTGCAGTTGTGACTATATCATTCTTATTTATATAAGAAATTGATTTTTTCATATTGTAGATGGTCATATCGGGGAGGCCTGTGAGCCTGTAAGTAGTTCCAAGGCAGAAATAGGAAATGGCTAACGCTGCGGAATCATTTTTTTCAAGATATATCTTGAGCCTGGATGTATAATAATCAAAAGTTTCGGGAATGCTTTTCTTTCGAAACGGGATTCTTAAATCAGTTAAAGCAGAAAGAGCTATTGACCTTTCATCAGGGTTCCGAGAAACGTCATAATTTTGAATGAGGTTTTTGCAGTATTGTATTGCAAAGTCAAGACTATCTGAACTGGTGAGTTTAGATAAAAGGGTCTGATAAATAACATTAGAAAACTGTATCTCATATTTGTTCTTTAAATCTTTGGCAATTGTTTCGATTTGACTGACGGAATGCTCGTTTACATCTATCTTGTATAACATCGCAAGTCCCTTCTCGAAAACAATTGTATCAATTCTATTTGCAACCTGGCTTTGTTGAAAATGATACATTGCTGAGTCCAGGTAGCTGAATTCGTTTTTGTTCTCCTCTTTGCCTTGAGCGTAAGTGCATTCAGAAAAAGTAAAAAATGCGAATACGATAAATGCAGGATGTTTTATTATCATCATATTGCAGTTGTATGTAATTCTACAAAATACATATCAATTTCACCTTTCTTTTTCGCCTCAATCTTTCCCCGGTAAAATTGATTTTGCCCCAGCACAAAACTATCAATCAGGTTTTTGCCTTTTCAGGTTTTATAATTCATCATCTCATTAAAATCTTCTGCTTCCTTTTCATTCAATATAAAATCTTTTATTGCCACAAGCATCGCTTTGTTTGAAGTGAAATGTTCACGGTTAAAGTTGATAACAGTCGTTAGATCCATGTCCTCAAGTTGCGCAGACTGTGCTTCCTTGTAAAAGTTGTTAAGCGAAGTAATATAATTGTTAAGGATGTCATCATAAACCTGTTGAAATGCTTCAAATGCTACAATTTTATCTCTACCCATAAGCTGATAAAACTGATGGTATAGTTCTTCAGTCGCCTTTTTTTGTTTCATGAAAAAATCAAATTTGATGTCTTTTGACGACCTTCTGAGATCGGAAATATTGCTGTCGATGTCCTTCATGCTTTTAACAGAATGCATGGCGCTTCTTACTGCAGAAATCCCCTGATTCAGTTGAGAGTTTTGCTCATTGCTCAATTTCGCTCTTAATTTCAGGTAAAATGCCTGTAATTCGCCCTGCAACTCTTTCAGGTACTCATACTGCTCTTCAGGAGTTTGTGAGGTAAATTTCTTTTTATCAATGATTCCCTTAAAGTCGGGAGGTTGCAGAAATGAATTTGTACCTATCCCAAATTTTGACAGATTAAAAAGGAGGCAGCAACGAATAAAATATTCAGTTTCTTTATAAACTAAATCAATTGCCGTTTCGGTTTCTGCACTTTTGGCATTTCCAATATAGGCAGAAGCCGAAATATCGGACTCTTTAAAAAAGGAATCGAGAAATTTTACAAATGAATTCAAAAGCGGAAGAAAAACTGCAATCCCTAAAAGGTTCGTAAGAGTTGAAAAGGTAACTAACCCGATGAGGGGATCGGTTATTTTGAACGAGTTGGTTATAAGAAAGAGTATTTGTTTAAGAAAAATAAATGCGAATACAGTTAAGGTAACATTGAAAAGGAAGTTTCCAAATACAACCCTTTTTTTAGTGGCATTGCCTCCAATTGCGCCTAGCATTATTTTTATGGTTGTACCCGTTTCTGATCCAAGTACGATGGCAGCCGCCGGTTCAAATCCTATGGCACCTGCATGGATTGCACTTAATGTAAGAGCCATTGTTACCGAACTCGACTGAACAATTAATGTGAGGAGAAATCCGATAAATAAAAATATGATGAGAGGCATTTCAGCATATTGGGCAAGATTATAATCTTGTACATGTGCTTCCATTGCTGTTTTCATTAAAGCAAGTCCTATAAACAAGAGTCCAAAGCCTAAAAGAAAGAAGGATAGATGTTTAATTTTCTGGCGGTTGTTAAACAGGATCAAAAGCAAGCCACCGGCAAACACTACAGGGTAGGCAGCAACTTCTACATTCACTTTGAATCCAAGCATAGCAACCAACCAGCTGTCTATAGTGGTACCAAGGTTGGCGCCAAGTATAATTGCCAGAGCATTTTTCATATTAAACACACCGGCACCTACAAAGGCCAGCACCATGAGGGAGACGAGGGAACTGCTTTGAAGCACTGCTGTAACAATTGCTCCACCTAAAACAGCGCCTATGGGGTTTTTAGCAATGCGCTGAAGAAATATTTTAAAGTTTCTGCCGGATAAATGCTTTAACGATTCTTCAAGTAGATAAATACCAAAAAGGAATAAGCCAATTCCGGCACACAGCTTTAATATGCCAAACGTTATCTCCATCTATAGCTTTTTTTACATTACGGTTTAAAAATATCAAAACTCGAATTGTCAGATGGGGCTATTGCCTGATATCAGAAGTTCCAAACTACAATTCCTGAAACAAATTAGTTGCAATGTAAGCCGAAATCTATAATTATGTTTTTAAAGAAACAACTGAGAACGAATGTTTGTCTCTTTGAGTTTCTACATAATAATTTCAGGAGCCGGTATTATTTACACTAATCAATTCCTGCGTTTTAGTAAACTTAAGCCATCGCATTGAAACGATGCCTATTAAGTTCATAACAAGATAAATTGCAAATGCTATATAAGTATTTATGAAAGCAACTCCCATTAAAAACGTTGAAACAATAGGAAAAATCCAGACTCGCTTTAATACCTTGTCCTTAAAATGTTGCCTGTCAAGTTCATCTACATACATTTCCTTTTTCCACAAATATTTCAAAGTGTTCACTTGTATAATGGAAGTCCAAATTCCTATAAAGCCAAAGAAGGCAAACGATACAGGATTAAAAAAATAATTACCGATCAGTGAAGACGCAAAGGGCATAAGCGATAATGGGAGAAGCATCATTAAGCGCAATATGCCTAGGGTATTATCGTATGTCTTAATGAGGGAATCCATCAGGTTAAACCCCAACCATGCCGAGGCAAGTTGCAAAAAGCAAAGCAGGAAGGAAGCAAAGTGTGGTGCCATATACCACAGCTTTTCAATCATTTCCCCGGAGGAATTTGAGTTTATTAATTCCGGCAGATGCAATTCAATAACAAGTAATGTAAGGATGATTGCTAATACCGCATCCGTAAAGAAAACAAAGCGATGCAATTTTATCTTGTTGAAGGCGCTTGAATTGTCTTGCTCCATAATAAGTCTATTCCTTAATTGATTAAAAGTACATTGGTTACAATTGCCGGCAGATACAGGACAGATTGTAAAACTAAATTACAAATAATTTTATTTTCAAAATGGGCTTTAACTTTCAACTTAAACGCAAATTATAGGTTATGGGTCAGCCTTCATCAACTGTATTTACTGACCTCCCGTTTTCTAAGAAGATATTTACAAGCGCAATCCGCATCACAAGCTAATAGCCGATTTCAGGAGAAGTACGGCCATTGAATTCAGCACACATGTCGCATTTTAAAGGTTCAGCCCTGCTTTTGGCATGACCAAAATTGTACATTCTTTTTATTTCTTTTTCCGTTTCAATATTTTTCTTAGAACTCTCACCCATAAACTCCATTTACTGGATTTTTTGTCTTTTGTAAATTGATTTTCAACTTTATCAAAAGCGTCTTCAATAAGAGCATCGTGTAACCAACGAATTGCCAGCGCCCATTTAAAAGTCGCTGAACCCGTTGTTGTCATATCAATAATATGCGAAAGTTCTGTTTTGTTTGGCGCCAGTTCATTTATATCAAATCTGTGAAAACCATGAAAACCAGTCATGGTAAACTGAAACGTTATGGATTTTTCAGGCTGATATTCCGATAAACAATATCTTATTGGTCCATGTCCGCCTTTTGAGCCAACCTGTAACCCCTTGTCCAACTTCATAGGCGGCCATTTATCAGTAGCTAACATCCTATCATTGTCAGATGCTAAGGTTTTTAGTAAGCTGGCAATAGCAGTCTTTGGCTGTTGAATTTCTCTTTTGTGGATATTTAGTACTTTCATTTTGCCTGCTATTCATTGTCGTCAAGTGCAAGTGTATACAACCAATACCTTTTTCCGAGTCGTTGGTCAAGTTCTCTTAAAATTGTAAATCCCAAACTTTCATACATATGCCTTGCCTTGTCCATAATTTCGGAGGTGTGTAAAGCAATTGTTTTTTCCCTGTTTTCTCTTGCTATATCAATGCACATGGTTGTTAATTTCCTGCCAATCCCTTGTCCACTAAAATCCGGGTCAACAGAAACAAAACGTATATAACTCCATTCTGACAAATAGATATCTGTTGGGTTTCCATTTGGAATGATAAATGCCATTCCTATAACAGTGTCATTGTCTGCAACACAAACTATGCAAGTGGATTGGGCGATAAGCTCTTCGTAAGTTTTGTCGCTTGAAATTGTTTTCTTTAATGTAGTAAAATGTTCTTCTGATAATTGTTCCTGAAACGGTGTCCAGGATTTGATTGCCAGTTTTTTCAAACTTTGTAAATCGTCTTTAGTTCCTTTTCTATAGGCTACATTCATTTTAGTTTTCTTGATGTTTCGGGTTTTGTGATTGCTTGAAGCAAACGTTTCGGGGGTTTGCGATGGTGGGGAGTTTTAGCACTAAACTTCAGTCGGAGAACTGAACTTCCACTAACCACAAATGTGCTGTTATGCGTTCGTACTAAGGGTTCAATTCTTTAATCCTGTAGCCTCTTATTAATAGCCATAACATAAATATTAGTTCTCCATAAAATGTATAAACGGCAAAATCGATATTGACGTTTGGAAACAGAAAGGGCTTTACACCATTGGCAAGATAACCTAACCCTGAAATAATCAGCAGCACTCCAAGTAATTTTGGAATGTAGTTAGCTTTAAAAACCAGAAAACCAAGTAACCCAAGGTGTAGTGCAAAAAATAAAATTCCAAAATACCATCCGTTTTTAAAGGCTGTGATTGAAAACTGCACCTGAGAATAAAGTTTCTCCGGTTCCAGGGCTGAAATGTTTTCCGGATTATTCAATAGCTTTAAAATCGTTACAAGATTTGTAAATGCGATTAGGGCTATTACCGTATATACTAATCTGCACCATGCTGTAAGTAATGATAGACTCATACTTACAGGTTTTAATAAAATATATAGTGCCCAGGTAACCAATAAATCACAAATGAAAGTAATGAGGTAACCAAGGGTACCTATTCTAAAAAGTGAATCATTCGCTATCATATTTTTGGTGGTTTCTTCCCAGTTATCACTCACAATGAGTTTGGGAAATACATATAGCTCTGCAAAGGGTGCGGCCACAACCATTATCAATAATGAAATTCCCGCTATGATGGCGGCAGAACTAAGAGAAATTTCAAATTTACTTTTCATCATTCGAGTTTGAATTCTTTAACAAATATTAGTTTACTAATCTGTTTTGTCTTGAGTAATTGCAGATTGATTAAACCCTTTTACAATAAGCCATATTCCAAGAAATATTTCATTCAATCCCATAGGAAGCATTACTATAATTCCTCCTAAAGACTGTCCGTAAATATTCGATACCACTTCTGCAAACAACAGTAGAACTCCTATAAGACCCCAAATGGATATGAATCGAGGAAGCAGTCTTGATTTCAATAATAAGTAATAAAACAGGTAAGCGCTTAAACAAAAACCCAACAACATGAGGATTTTGGCATAGCCTCTGGCTTTGAGAAAATAATTTCCTAAATGCTGTAAGTTGGAATGTTCCGACATAGTCGCCCCTGCATACTCCTTACTTATTGCTATCAAAGTGAGGAGGAAAATTCCACTAATAGTAAGCAAAACCCACTCATTGAGTCTGAGGCCAAGATGCCAGAGTGCAATAGGCTCGCTGTGTTTCTTTAAGATAGGAAAAAGCAATACTCCAATGCCAAATACAGATGCGCCACAAACCAAATCTAAAAGCAGGGCAGCTATCACACTATTTGAGTTTTCCGAAACAGCTACAAGAAAATCATCACCATATAAAAGTGGAACTAAAATAGCACTATGACTGACAGAAGCTGTTATCATTTGCACGAGAAATAATATACCAACTATTCTCGAAGTATTTTTGGTTGAATTCATCTTTTTATTTTTCTCCTGGTTATGAAATTATGATTTCTATTCATATTTGTTGTTGTCAGTCACTTTCAAGTTAGCCTTTTAGCCAAGCATGCCCTATAACTTGTTTATTAGCGAAACAAACCTACTAAAACTTGCGGTACTAATACATA
>JBJXHH010000108.1:0-5444 GCA_046160675.1 Chitinophagales bacterium | reverse complement strand
CTTCGATTTACGAGCAAATCAATTTTCTTGATACCAAAAACGGCCAGTGGAGCCTCTCAAAACATTTACTGAAAAGTTATGAGGTGAAACATATTTTCGGAAGCGATGACAAGGTAGAATCTTTCAGGTTTTATAAATTTTGTTATGAATGGTATTTATTCATACCCTTTTCTCACCAGGAAACAACAGACCTAAATAATTATACTTCTCAATTATTGAACTATTGCCCAAATGATGAAAAAGCGTCAATAGAACTTTGGATTCATATGATGCGGATGCGCCGGGAACTGAAACTTGTTACTTCGCAGGGGAATATCAAAAATGAAGAGTTTCGCAAAAAATTTAAAGAGGATCTTGTAAAGTTTACCCAGCAGGCAGATGCAATGGGAGATAAGAAGATGATAAATAAATCAAGATTGCTTTCTATTCAGGTAAACACTTTTACAGAGAATTTTGATGCAGCAAAAGCTGCCTATAAAGAGTTAGGGGAAATTTTTGAAAAATATCCTACATCTTTTGTCCAAAGAGACCGGCTTATTGCAGATCTGTATCATGCACAAACATTATATCATGAAAACAAATTTTCAGAGAGTTTTGCGCTTTATGTAAAAGTGTTTGAAAGTTTTACAGAAAAACAACCTTTGCAATGGTTCATGTATTATGCAGAGTATATGCATGTGAGCCTTCTTACTGAGCAGATGGAAATAGCAAAAGAAATATGTTACGATTTCTTCGGGCAGTTTAGTGATGATATTAACGGGAGCATGTACATTTCATCCACCCTTCAAATGATAAAATATTTTCTTTTTGCAGGAGAAACAGAAAGGGCACTAAAATTTATCGGGCGGGTGGAGAAACATATTTTTAAAACTACACTGCTGCAATTCCAGTTATCTCTTCGGGAACTCACCATTGCCTATTATTATTTGAGTGGAAATTATAAAGTAGCAGTTGAGCTGGCGGAGAAAAATCTGAAATTTCTCCGTTTCAAAAAAATACACCTGCAGGTTCCAGAATATACATTCCACAGCAGGTTGGTAAAAGCGATATGCCGTAGCAAAAAAACCCGCAAGCCTCTCTCAAAAAATGAAATGGAAATGATGGAACAAATGCAGATTGGCACCATGGCACAGTATGGCTACCTGTTAAAGCGGCTCTACGAAAAAACATCCGTTAAATAATTTTCAAAAAAAAAGCGGGCGCTATAAGAACAGCGCCCGCTTTAACATGCTTTTTTTTACGAGATTTATTTTATCACTACAATTTGTTTTGTCCAGTTGTTATTCGTTGATTGAATATTAACTGAGTACATTCCTGAAGGAATATTGTCATCGAGGTTTATTACCTGGATAAGTTTACCGTCAAGTATTGTAGCAGTTTGACTCAAAACAAGGTTTCCCGCAGCATCAAAAAAGTTGATACTCACTTCTTCAGCTATTGATTTTTCAACTGAAAGATCAATTACAAAACTCTGAGAAACTGGGTTCGGGTAGATATTCAGAGCATCTGTCTGCACTTCAGCTTCACGGCAACTTGAGAACACTGTAACAATTAAAGTGTTTCTTGAGCATCCCTCAGCATTGGTAATATTACAATAATAATTACCTACTACTGTAGCTGTATACACTGCACTTGTTGCACCGCTTATTGGCGAACCGTCCTGATACCATTGATAGGTATACCCAAGCTGGTTACTTGCTTTTAACTTGAGTGTTGGGTCAAGGCAAAGATCTAAACCATCCGGAGTAAAAATGTTAGCGTTAGGGTTCGGCAGGTAAAATGCTGAAACTGCTGACGAAACAGCAAAGCATCCTCCGGGAACATTTACTTGTACTTCATAGAATCCTTGCTTAGTTATGTTCAGAGTTGAACTGGTTCCACCGGGAACGGGATTTCCGTTTTTAAACCACTGGTATGTGTACCCTACGCCTGTGTTAGCATTGAGTGTTACAATTGTTCCTTTACAGAAAGTGATTGGGCCTGCAGGAGTAATTATAGCAGTAGCAACTCCCTCATCTATATTACCATCACAATTATCATCTACACCGTTGCAAACTTCTGTTGCTGCGGGATTTACTGTTGCATCTGCATCGTTGCAATCTGTGTTATCAGCAACACCGCAAGCTACAGGGCTTCCAGCTCCGTAAGTATCACCATCGCCATCAGCATATAATAATTGTGCGTCATCACAATCTGTATTATCACTTACATAGCCTGAAGGTGCTGAACAAGCAAGCGTAGTTGATGTTGCATCTCCAAAACCGTCGCCGTCAACATCTGCGTAAAAAGTAGACTGAACCCCTTCATCAATATTTCCATCGCAATTATCATCTATCTCATTACATATTTCTGTGGCAGATGGATTTACTGCAGCGTCACTATCGTCGCAATCGGAGTTGTCTGCGCTATAGCCTGAAGGCTGGTCGCATGCAAGAACTCCGGTAAGATCATTTACATCTCCAAAGCCATCACCATCAGCATCAACATACCAGGTTGACTGTCCTACAATACCCGGATCAGCATCATCAGTTAAGCCATCACAATCATCATCAATATCATTACAAACTTCTGTGGCCACTGGGTTTATTGCAGCATCTGCATCATTACAATCCAGGTTGTTTCCAACATAACCCGGAGGCGCTATTACTGGACACACCAGGGTATCAACACCAGGGTCTCCGTAGCCATCGCCATCAGCATCTAAATAGAAAGGTAATTCTTCCACCACAGTAGCTTTTATCATCCATCGGGCAAGTGTTGTGTAAGGTCCTACAGGTGTTCCGCCCCCTAACCCAAAAGTATAGAATGCATTCGTTCTTGTAGGAGTAGATTCAGCCTGGTAACCTACAGGGAAATACGCTAAGCTCACGGTGGGTGATTGTGCAAGGCCAACATAAAAATCAGAACTTGAAATGGAAACCGGCGGGTCAAATGTAAAGGTATGATATAGTCCCAGGTCTCCTGATGCTATTGTGAGCACATCAGAAAAGCCCAAGGCTGTTCCTGCTGCGTCTAAGACTTCAGCATAAACTTCATTTCCTATATTGGCTGTGCCGCTGCTTATAAAAACATCTACACTACTTACTCTTCCACACCCGGCAATTGTGTATTTATTGGCAATAATTCCGGAACCGGTTCCAAATCCTACACTGCCCGTTGAAGCAGAGAGATCGGCATAAGCATAAGTGGCTGTATTGTTCACATTGTGCCTGTAGCCTTTTCCATTATTTCCCAAGACTGTTTCACCGGAAATTGAATCAGTTGTAATAATAACTGTATCAAGTTCAGTTAAGGTTGCGGTCCATCCAGTGAAATTGAAATAATAAACTGTGTTTGCTGCTGCAGTAAATGTACTGCTCTGCGTATTTCGAACAGTTGAAGTTGCTTTTTCCATTACCGTAACGTTTACGGTAATGTCTTGCGAAACGGCTGATACATTGGCAATTTTGGCACCAAGTGGAAGTGGATTCCCGTAAGGAATTGGCGCTTCACCGAGTGTGTACACATCCTGTACCTGGCTTATATCTACCTGAGTATTTCCAAGCCTTGTTTCAGGACGGAATGTAGATAAAGTCATTAATGTTCCGTTCGCTGTTTGAGATTGATATGTACCCAGTGAGTTAGTTGGCGTTGTGCTATTTGTACATGAAATTGTTGGGGCACCTAATGGAGTTGCCAGTGTTGATGTTGTTTGATACTCGAAAGCGATGTATAAACCTTCACCTGAAACAGTGGTAAATGTTGAAGTACCAGTTCCGCCTACAGGAACGTCTAATTGAAAATTAGTAGTAGTAGTTGGGATAGTGATAGTGCCGTCAATGATCTTTGTCATACCAGCTGTGCTGAAGGTTGTGCCTTTTGAATACACAGTGTTTGTTGTGCTTTGCACATACACTTTCAGTGTTCCCGTAGTAGATATGTTTTGTGCTAATCCGCCTGATACAGATGCGGCAAGCCATGTCCAGCCTATAGAGGTAATCTGATCAACTCCAAAGCCGGAATTTGTCATCTCAGTAGGTGTAATAAGGTACATTGTGTTAATGTAAAGCCGGCTTCCCTGAGGCGCCCTACCGTTTCCGGAACTGGCATTATTGTTTGGGAGCACCGTGACGTTTGCTGCTTGAACAGTGGTAAAAAGTATGCCGAGAAAAAATACGCATACTCCTACTTTGTGTAAAAAGGTTAGTTTCATAATAATCAGGTTTTTGTAAAAAATTTGTTAGATTCGAGTTGAAGATAAAAATTGTTTTATCGAATTTCCAAACCCTGGTAAGATTTATTTATTAAGTAAGTATCTGTAGGCAAACTGTGCTGTTACATTTATATTTTATTACCTACGAAAATTCAAATGTCCCTTAGTATCACAAATTAAAAAAAAACGGGGCTAAAATACGCCCCGTTTTTGTGCATGGTTTTCTGGTGTATGTATTACTCAAGCACTAACTGAGTATGCAATTCTGCAGCACCACCTGCAGTTATTTTCACCAGGTAGATCCCAGATGCATTTCCTTCATCAAACAAAATGGTTTTTTGAATTTTTCCATTTTGTATTTCTGTTTGTACAACAAGTATTTCTTCGCCCAGGGCATTGTAAATATAAATGTATGCTTGACCTTGCAAAGTGCCGGTAACTGCTGCATTAATAGTAAATTGATGTGATGCCGGGTTCGGGAATATACTTATGCATTGCTGTTGCCCGATCAATCTGCAATTATCATCAATTGTTCCATCGCAGTTATCGTCTATTCCGTTACATACTTCTTCTGCGCCCGGATACACTGAAGAATTATCATCATCACAATCTCCGCCATATTCAACGTAACCAGTTGGCAAAGCGCACACAGAAAAATAGTTATAATCATAATCATTTCCGTATCCGTCTGCATCAGCATCCGCATACAATAAAATATGAGGCGCTAAGTCTACCATGCCATCACAGTTTCTGTCAATACCATTGCATACATCATCGTAAGCACCGGGATTAATTTCAAAGTTGTTGTCATCACAATCCATGGATTGAGGATAACCATCTCCATCGTTGTCAGGATCACAGTATTCATCTATTGAACCATCACAGTTATCATCAATTCCGTTATAACATACTTCAGCTACCGAAGGATTTACTGAATAATTGTAATCATCACAATCACCTCCAACAGTAGTCAGATCATTAATAATGTAACAAGAATAAAACAACCCATCATCCGGTCCAAAATAATCTCCATCATAATCTGTGTAATAAGCATAAACTGTAACCCCTTCATCAATTTCCCCATTACAATTATCATCAATTTCATTACACTCTTCTGTCGCACCTGGATTGATTGACGAATTGTAATCATCACAATCTACCGACTGTGGATACCCGTCGCCATCATTATCGGGATCACATGAAACTCCATCATCAATTGAACCATTACAATCGTTGTCCAATCCATCGCATA
>JBJXHH010000107.1:0-6021 GCA_046160675.1 Chitinophagales bacterium | reverse complement strand
GCTTGCAGATAAAACAACTTACATCCATTTCAACACTTGGTTCAGTGAATGGAAAATAACTCGGGCGCAACCGGATAGTTGTGTCAGAACCAAAAAGTTCTTGTGCCAGGTATAAAAGTGTTTGTTTTAGATCAGCCATGGAGACACCCTCATCAATATACAACAACTCAATTTGATGAAACACACAATGCGCCCGTGCTGAAATGGTTTCATTGCGATAGGTTTTCCCTGGGGCAATGATCCTGATAGGAGGTTTTTGTGTTTCCATAACCCTGATTTGTACATTGCTTGTATGCGTACGCAACACAATATCAGGATTTGTTTGAACGTAAAACGTATCCTGCATATCTCTTGCAGGATGATTCTCCGGCATGCCCAAGGCTGTAAAGTTGTACCAGTCTGTTTCTATCTCTGGGCCGTCAGCTACAGAGTAACCGATGCGTTTAAAAATCTCTATCAGTTCTTCTTTTACGATGGTGATGGGGTGTTTTGCACCCGGGTTTTTTATTGCCACGGGCAGGGTATAGTCAATAGTTGATTCTTTCTGAAGTGTATGATTGTGAAATTGTTGACGGTAATTTTCAAATTTTTCTTCTGCAAGTTGTTTCACAGCATTTACCTGTTGCCCGTAAAGTTTTTTGTTTTCAGCAGGAATATCTTTCATTGCCGAGAACAGATCTTTTAAGATATTTTTTGTGCCGAGAAAACGAATGCGAAACTGTTCCAGTGTTTCAGTATTATGCACCTGGTAGTTTTCTATTTCAGTTTTTAAGGATTCTACTTTTTCAAACTGCATGGTGTAAAATTAGCGAACCTACAGGATAGATAAGAAAAAGGGCGATCAATGCTGATCGCCCTTTTTATAACATGAAAAAATTGGGTTATTGAATGATGAATTTTTCGTTATAACGGGATTTGCCGTTGCTTATTTGTACAATGTACATTCCTGAAGTAAGATCATTTGTATTTACTTCCAGCATGTTTTCACCGTATGTAGCGGCAGTTCTTGATGTTTGCACAACATTACCCATCATATCAGTTACTATGATCTCAACATTTGAGTCATCCTGAACGCTGAAATAATGAACATACGTTACTGAACCACTTACAACAGGGTTAGGTACAATTCCGAGAATTGTATTTTCATAGCTGTCTCCAAGAACAGTTTCACTGCCATCAGTTTTCCAGTTCGTACTTCTTGTTTCCACAAGCAGATCATAACAATCTGAGGTACTCATGGCGCCTGACCATCCGTACACTTGTATATACCTTGTGCCTGAACCGGTGGTATTCCATATAATGGTTTCATTTGCTGTACCGCCATTTTCAGAAACACCTTTTTGAGCTACAGAAGAGTTATACAATTTGATATCATAATCAGCAGGCAATGAGGTTAAACTCACTTTTATCTTTGTATTGGGTGAAGTTGTTGTGAATTTATACCAGTCAACATCAGTACTTGATCCTATAAGACCTTGAATAGTTACTCCAGCAGAAATAGTAGTAGCCGTGCTTGAAGTATTATTCGATTCATACGGGTCAGAACAGCTTGAACCACCAGTAGTAGTGAAAGTTGTTGAGCTTGTGAAAGCACTTGAACTTGAAGCACAAACTGTTTGAACCTGCCACTCATAAGTAGTGCCTGCTGCTAAGCCGGAAATTGCTTTAGAAGTAGTGGTAGAAGTTGTTGATGTCCAAGTAGAACCACCCGATATTCTGTATTGAATATTATAACTTACAGCTCCTGAAGCTGCGCCCCAGTTTAATGTAGCACCTGAAGTAGTAATACTAGTTGTACTCATACCTGTAGGTGCAGAACAAGTTCCACCACCGCCCGGAGGCGTACAGCCAATGGAAGTTGCTATAGAAACCCTTGACCCTCCGGTAGAAAATAATGCCTGCATCCTTGTTTTCTGACCTGCCGTGAACAGGTTCATACAAGCATCATCAGTATAGTCCATGTAGTTTTGATACATATCGCCATCAGTTGAACCACTACAAGCGCTTACGCCAATCTTTCCTGTAGGGCAACCGTAGTTTTCATTTTGCTGGTTTGGAGTATCTGATACTAAGTCAGAACCTGAACAAGATGTTCCATCATCACCCCAGATATGATAGAGGTTTAACCAATGACCTACTTCATGAGTAGCAGTTCTTCCTAAGTCAAATGGAGCAGATGCCGAGCCTCCGCTTCCAAAGTAAAGATAGTCGCACACAACACCATCAGTTGATGATGAACCGCCAGGAAATTGAGCATATCCCAACAAACCACTGCTCAGGTCGCATACCCAGATATTCAGGTATTTGTTCCTGTCCCAAATGGCAGTTCCGTAGGTTGAAAATTTCATTTCATTAGCTGATGATGAAAATGAGGTTTTTGTAGTGCTTTTTCTTGTGATACCTGTTGTAGCTGCACCTGAAGGATCTTGCGCAGCAAGACAAAATTCTATTTCAGTATCAGCAGCTTCATCTGTGAAATGTGAAGGTGTTGATGAAGCATCAGCATTCAACCTTCTGAAGTCTTCGTTTAAAACAGTGATCTGAGAAAGTATTTGCGCATCGCTGAGATTTTCAGCAGTTGTATTATATACAACATGCACTACAACTGGGATGGTGATTACGGCTCTTTCTCCGCCGGGATTATTGGCAATCCATTCCTGTGTAAATTCTTCAATGGCACGAAGCCTTTCTTCATAACCGGGGTCAGTAGCAAACTGCTCCTGCATGTACTCTGTAGTACCACAAATCCGTTGGCCGAAAGCTGTTCCCACTAGTGCTGTGAGGGCAATTGACAGTAGATGTTTTTTGAACATTTTGATTTTAATTTAATGGTTGAATAATAATATGTACTAAATAGTGTGGTTTTAGGGAGAAATTTGAATTTTTCTGCTATTTCACGGAGGGATAGATTAGCGATAATTAAATTTAGTTGCGTAAAACTAATGTTTTTTTATTCACATGTTTATGTGTTATATACCATTGTCTGTTGAAATGTAATTGCCCGTGTCACAAATGATAGAGTCAACGCATACATGTAAGGCAAAAACAGCCCGAAAGGCTATTATTTATTGGAATCTTAGGCGATATAAATTTTTTTTTCTTCGTCATGGAAGTTGCCATTCAGACAACTTGATTCTGATGTGGCAACGGGGTATATAAAAAGCAAAATAGTATTATCAAAATAATAAAGGATTTGCCATATTGATGAAAATTCATTAATCTATATGCGTTTGGTAAAACTTTACCTGTTTCATAGTTTGTAATCTTGAATTAAAACTTTGATAGAAGTATTATTGCAGTTTTACAGACTTCAATGAACGGAAGGAGTGTAATTTGGATTTTTTGATGATGAAACTGACTGATATAATAACTGAAAGGATACTTGTACTGGATGGTGCTATGGGCTCCATGATTCAAAGCTATAAATTAAGTGAAGCTGATTTCAGAGGTGAAAGATTTAAAAATCATACGGTCGATTTGAAAGGAAATAATGATTTGCTTTCCATTACTCAGCCAGGAATCATTAAAGAAATACATGCAGCGTACCTCGATGCAGGAGCAGATATAATCGAAACAAATACATTCACAGCTACTTCCATCACACAAGCTGACTATAAAACCGAGGCGTTTGTTTATGAAATAAATTTTGAGGCTGCAAAAATTGCAAAAGAAGTTACTCAAGAATTTACAAAAAAAGACCCGTCAAAACCAAGATTTGTTGGTGGCAGTCTCGGCCCAACAAATAAAACAGCCTCCCTTTCGCCTGATGTAAATAATCCTTCATACAGGGCAGCAACGTTTGATGATTTTGCTGATTCATATTATGAAGCTGCAAAAGGCTTGATGGATGGTGGCGCAGATTTACTCATTGTTGAAACCGTGTTTGATACGTTGAACGCTAAAGCTGCTGTGTTTGCAATTGAAAAATTGTTTGATGAAAAAAAGAAAAAACTTCCTCTCATAATTTCAGGAACTATCATAGATGCAAGCGGCAGAACTTTGAGCGGACAAACACTCGAAGCATTTTTAATTTCAATATCTCATGCTCCCTTGTTAGCGGTTGGATTAAATTGTGCTTTGGGCGCAAAACAACTAACCCCGCATGTTTCAACCCTTGCAGAAAAAACAGATCTCTATACCATCGTTTTTCCAAACGCCGGATTGCCGAATGAATTTGGCGGCTATGATGAAACTCCAGAAAGTAACGGAACTGATATTGAAGTTTTCCTGAAAAATAATTGGGTGAACATCATCGGCGGGTGCTGCGGTACTACTCCGGCACATATTAAATACATCGCAGAAATTGCAAAAAAATACCCACCCCGCAAACCCCGGGTATTGCCCAAACTGCCCGCCTACAGCGGCCTGGAACCGATGGTGATTTTTGAAGGAAGCAATTTTTTGAATGTTGGTGAACGAACAAACATCACAGGAAGTAAACAATTTAAAAGGTTGATTCTTGAGGAGAAATTTGATGAAGCATTGATAGTTGCCAGGCAGCAAGTGGAAAACGGGGCGCAGATAATTGATGTGAACATGGATGAGGGGATGCTGGATGGTGTGCAGGCAATGCAAACGTTTTTGAATCTCATTGCAACTGAACCCGACATAGCAAAAGTGCCTGTGATGATTGACAGCAGTAAATGGGAGGTAATAGAAGCAGGTTTAAAATGCCTGCAGGGGAAATGTGTTGTGAATTCTATTTCATTAAAAGAAGGAGAAGAAAAATTTATAGAACATGCAAGGATCGCAAAACGCCTTGGCGCATCTGTGATAGTGATGGCATTTGATGAAGAAGGGCAGGCAACAACTTTTGAAAAAAGAATTTCCATCGCAAAACGGGCATATGATATTCTCACAACAAAACTTGCCTTCAATCCTACAGATATCATTTTTGATCCGAATATCCTCACAATTGGAACCGGCATTGAGGAACATAATAATTATGCTGTTGATTTCATGAAAGCAACAAGCTGGATAAAGGAAAACCTTCCCGGGGCATTAGTGAGCGGTGGGGTAAGTAACATCTCTTTTTCTTTCCAGGGAAATAATACAGTGCGGGAAGCAATGCATTCCGCATTTCTTTATCATGCCATCAAAGCCGGGTTAGACATGGGTATTGTGAATGCTGGTATGATTGATATTTATGAAAACATTGATAAAACATTACTGGAAAGAATAGAAGATGTTTTATTTAACCGAAGGGATGATGCAACAGAACGGCTAGTGGAATTTGCATCAACACTGAAAAATAAAAGTAAAGAACAGGTTAAGGATGATGCATGGAGAAATACTTCCCTGGAAGATAGATTGAGTTATGCATTAGTAAAAGGCATCACAGATTTTATTGACGCTGATGTAGCTGAAGCATTACAAAAATACCCGAAACCCCTTGATATTATTGAAGGCCCGCTGATGTCGGGAATGAATACTGTTGGTGATCTTTTCGGAAGCGGAAAAATGTTTTTACCCCAGGTGGTGAAAAGCGCAAGGGTGATGAAGAAGGCGACAAAAATTCTTGAGCCAATCATGGCGGCAGAAAAAAACTCCAAGTCGCATTCACAGGGAAAAATTTTGATGGCGACAGTGAAAGGCGATGTTCATGACATCGGAAAAAACATAGTTGGCATTGTGCTGGCATGTAATAATTATGAAGTGATTGATCTTGGTGTGATGGTTCCGGCAGAAAAAATTCTCGACACAGCTATTGAAAAAAATGCTGATATTATTGGTTTGAGTGGTTTGATTACCCCCTCGCTTGATGAGATGGTGCATGTAGCAGCCGAGATGGAAAGAAGGAATATCAGAATACCCTTGCTCATTGGCGGTGCAACTACTTCAAGAACACATACAGCTGTAAAAATTTCGCCTGTGTTTTCGGGTGATGTTGTGCATGTAACAGACGCAAGCCGCAGCGTAACAATTGCAGGGAAATTAATAGGAAAAGATAAAGATACATACACGAAAACCATCAAAGAAGAATATAAGATCGTTCAGCAAAATCATGCAAGAAAACAAGAT
>JBJXHH010000106.1:0-2685 GCA_046160675.1 Chitinophagales bacterium | reverse complement strand
AGCAGGGGATATAGAAGAAAGCTAAAAGGTTATGCCCTTGCTACTGAACTAAGTTTAGTGGAAGACATCGGCGATGAACCAAAACAATTCAAACAAAAATTTCCGAAAGCGGAAGTATGTGTGAGTGAGAATAGGGTAGAAGGGGTTTACAAGTTGTTACAAGATGAACCCGATGTGCATGTAATTCTGATGGACGATGGGCTCCAACACAGGAGGATCAACCCCGGCTTGAAAATTTTACTTACTGCATACAACGACCTTTTTTGTGATGATATGGTATTACCTGCCGGAAATTTGCGGGAACCCCGTTCAGGGTATAAAAGAATGCAGGCGCTTATCATCACAAAATGTCCCGGCGATTTAAAAGAATATGAAAAAACCGAATTAACAAAACGATTGAAATTGTTACCCTCCCAAAAGTTATTTTTTACAACTGAAGTTTTTGAAAATATGAAGCCCTTGTTTGCTGAACAGGAATTAAAAAACATGGAGGATACTTCAACATGCCTGTTTGTTTCAGGTATTGCAGACAATACTTCGGCGGTTCATCACCTGAAGCAAAAATTTTCTTATGTAGAATCAATGCGGTTTCCCGATCATTATTATTTTACTGAACAGGATTTAATAAGCGTTACAAACAAAGCTGAAAAAGGCGTTTTCATTGCCACAGAAAAAGATGCTATGCGCCTGATGGAGCACAAAGAGTACCTGTTGCAAAACAATGCATCCATCTTTGTTCTGCACTTGAGCATCCGTTTTTTATTTAATGAAGGAAATACGTTTCATCACCTCGTTGAGAATTATGTGCAATCTGCTTTGCCGGTGTAGAAAACCCCTCTGTTACGGCCTTTAAATCTTTATCTTTGTCAAAATCAATATAGTACATGGAAAGTTTATTAGATCGCCTGAATGACGCAGTGCATGTGATTCGCCAAAAAACAGATTTTTCCCCGGAGTATGGGATCATTCTTGGTACCGGACTCGGAAATCTTGTTTCTCACATAGATGTAAAAACGGAAATCAATTATTCAACCATTCCGCATTTCCAGGTTTCTACTGTGGAAAGTCATACCGGGAAACTCATCTTTGGAGCCCTTGGAAACAAAAACGTTATCGCCATGCAGGGAAGGTTTCATTACTACGAAGGGTATACCATGGATGAAGTGGTTTTCCCCGTGAGGGTGATGAAAATGTTAGGAATTAAGAAATTATTTATTTCCAATGCTGCGGGAAGCTTGAATGCCGATGTTAAAAAGGGCGACCTCATGATCATAAAAGATCATATCAATCTACAACCCAGCAATCCTCTTATCGGTTATAATGAATATGAACTTGGGCCGAGGTTCCCTGATCCGCTGCATGCTTATGACAAGTCTTTGATTGAAAAAGCATTGAACATTGCAAAGCAAAAATCTATCAGTTGCAAAACAGGTGTCTATGTAAGTGTGCCAGGGCCAATACTTGAAACACCTGCTGAATATAATTATCTGCATATTATCGGGGGTGATGCGGTAGGAATGAGTACAGTTCCCGAAGTAATTGCTGCCGTTCACATGGGCTTGCCTGTGTTTGCTATATCAGTGATAACGGATGAAGGTTACCCGATTGAAAATCTGCAGCCGGTTACTGTGGAAGATGTGATAGCTGTTGCTAAGGAAGCAGAACCTAAGCTCACACAAATTCTGCAGGAATTGATAGTCAACTTATAATGAACTGCAAAAAAAAGCGTTGGAAAAGTGGATGTTCATAAAAAAGAATTTACTTCTTGTCTTTTGTTGCAGCACACTTGTAAGCATAAAGAGTTACACTCAAATAATTTCAGATAGTATTTCCATAGATTCTTCTTCACAAGAAGAATATTATGATGCATCCAATGCAGTGGTAGAGTATTATGTTGGCGATGATATTGAAAACTTCCGGGATATAGACACTTCTCTTAATAATTTTCAGCAATTTAACCCGGCAAGAAGTGGCAGGTTCCAACAAACTTATCTCACAAATATTGGCGCAGCAACAATTCAGAAGTTCTTTGTTTTGAACAGAACAGTTGGTTTTGACCATGGGCGAAACCAATTTGACTTGTACAAGTTTTATGTTGACAGTGTGAAGTACTACCGGGCAAATACACCTTATACAAATTTGTTTTATGTGCTTGGCAGCAAAAGTGAGCAGATTTTTGCAGCTACACATACGCAGAATTTCGGTCCGCAGATAAATGCAACAATTGACTTCAAAAAAATTGCCTCTGAAGGATCTTACCTACACGACAGGAAGGAGAATTCAAACATTGCATTAAGCAGTTGGTATCGTACAAAAAATAACATCTACAGGATACAGGGGGCTTTTGTACATAACAAAATAAATAATGATGAAAATGCAGGGGTTCAATTTGACGGAAACGTTTTTACCCAGGCTTCAGCATTTGATTTTAATGTAAACCGCAGCAGTACAGCAACAGATTGGAAAAATTTTGAGATACAGGTACAGCAAACTTTCGACCTGGCAAGAAAAAAAGAATATGCTGTAAACGATAGTACGACAGGATTTTACAATGAACCCTATCTACAGCTAACACATACCTTCGGGTATCATGATTATGACTATATGTTTGAAGATCTTTCTACTGATACAAGCTACTATCCCGGAAAATTTGTTGTGATGGATACGTTGAGGGATGTTTCGGAT
>JBJXHH010000105.1:0-3784 GCA_046160675.1 Chitinophagales bacterium | reverse complement strand
CTACTATTGTAAAATACCTGTTACATGAGTTTTCTAATCTTCGTTTTTCTGTTTCTGCGACAACAAGGGAAAAAAGAAAAAACGAAACAGAGGGGAAAGATTATTATTTTATTTCAGAAAGTGATTTCCAAAAAAAAATTTCTGCAGGAGAACTGGTTGAGTGGCAGGAAGTGTATCCCGGAAAATTTTACGGTACTTTATATAGCGAACTTGATAGAATTTGGAAGGCTGGCGATCATGTAATATTTGATGTTGACGTAAAAGGTGCAGAGAACTTGCAACGCATATATCCTGAAAATTCAATTTCAATTTTTATAAAACCACCCTCCCCTGAAGTTTTAATTGAAAGGTTAAAAAACCGCAAAACTGAAACCCCTGAAACCCTTGCTGTCAGGCTGGAACGGGCAAAAATGGAACTGAGCAGGGGACATGTTTTTACACATCAGATCCTGAATGATGATCTTTCTTCTGCCCAGCAAAAAGCAAAAGAACTGGTTGCAAACTTTTTGCAAACAAAAACCAAATAAGCTTTTTATCTTTGCACCAGGTAATGGTAACAGCAATTACACAAGGTATAAAAATCAGTGTTGAAACATTTTTTCAACAGGATGACTCGTTCAGGAACAGCACCGAGTATGTATTTGCCTATCGCATAACTATTGAGAATAAAAGCGAAACAACTATTCAACTGCGTAGAAGGCACTGGTACATTTTTGATGCAACAGGCCTTTGGAGAGAAGTGGAAGGTGAAGGGGTAGTAGGTGAGCAACCAGTGATTGAACCGGGTGGTATGCATCAGTATGTTTCTGGATGCCATCTGCAGTCGCCCGTAGGAAAAATGTACGGCACCTATTTGCTGGAAAGAACATCAGATGCTTTTTTGTTTGATGTTGCAATTCCTGAGTTTAAAATGGTGGCGCCTTTCCTTTTAAATTAATTGTGTAAAACTTCAGTACTCTCAAACATAATGCCGGGCATCATAACAGAAAAATAAAATTGGTGAAAGTTATTTTTTACTTTCCATGTTTCTTTATCAAGCTGCTAACTAATCTCCATCATAATTACTTTCTTTCAGGATTTTAAGTGCATCCATTTCCAGCAAAAGTTGCTGCAGTGAAATGTCCTCATTCTTCCGCATATATTCTCTTACAATCTGCCACCCCACCCAGATTGCTACCCGCCCGGGCGATTCAGCCGGCATACTATAGCTGGTTGGCGCATCGGCAATATAACGTTGTTTATCCTGCATACTGGTAGAAAACAGGAGTTCCTCCCCTGCAAAAAACTTCCAGATTTCAGCGGAGGTATTCTCACACCAGTTTATTTGTTCAGCGGAATATCCAATCTTTACGGAATCAGGAATATCAGGTAATACGGCATCTAAATAGTACAACATTTTTCCTTCCATTATCATAGCATCCAATAAATTTGCTTCAGCTCCCTTCCCAGGAATTTTTTTATCCATCAGCATCTTCATCACCTGAACAATAATATTCTTCCTTTCAAAATTGTATAAAATATACTTTGGCAGGTTAGCGGCAAACGAACTATAATACCCGAAGTTTTTTCCCATGAACATATTCAACTCAATACCCATCACACTATCTCCTAAAACAACCTGGTAAACAAAGGGGGCTATGTATGTATAAATTTGAGGCAATGTATCTTCCGGGTAATAATATTTATGATAAGTAAAGGCTGTTTTAATTTGTTGTTCTATGTCAGATATATCATTATAAAGATTTTGAACACTATCATATAAACGTAGCATGTACCTGTCTGCAATAAGGTATTTATATAATGAGTCATATATCCGGTAAGTAGAATCGCCTGAAGGCATGTTTAGTATATCATAAACATAGAGGTTATAAAATTCAGGATGATTTTTTTCCAGGCTATCCAATGTAGTTCTGAAGTTTTCTCCATTAGCTTGCATCAGGCTCTTTTCAAAACGAATAAAATTTATATCAACCGAAATGCTAGAAACATCTGGCTTTTGCATGCCCCGCTTGTTTTTGCATCCGCTAACACCGGCTAATAAACAGGTTAAAATGATATAAAAAAATAAAGTACTTTTGCGCATCATCATTAGTGTATTACATAAAATAACATGTAAAACTATATTCTATGAAGAAAATTGTTATATGCCTTTTGTTTTTTATTGCAACAGCGCCAGCATTGTTCGCACAGGAATTTCGTTTCGGACTCACTGCATCACCCGTTTTCAGTTGGCTTAAAATTGATGGAGATAACTTTCAGAATGATGGAAGCCGCATAGGGTTTCAATACGGATTGTTGTTTGATCAAACCATCGGAAGTGTTGAAAGATATGCTTTCAGCACAGGACTTATTATAGATATTACAGGCGGGCAGTATACATATACAGATACGTTAACCTATACTGTTGATAGTATTTTAACAACCACACCTGTTGATAAATCTGTGGTAGCAAGAGTTCAATATATAGAAATTCCTCTGAGTATAAAACTGCGCACAAATGAAGTAAATTATGTTACGTATTACGGGCAATTTGGCGTAGTGCCGGGTATTAATATAAAGGCAAGGGGAGATATAAGTGTTGATCCGGATCCTCTGACACAAAGTGTTGAAGATATAAACCTGAAAGAAGATGGCACATTGGATGATATTACTTATAATGCTCTTGATTTGTCCTTGGTAGTGGGTGCAGGACTGGAATATTCTATGAGCGAGAATACAGCTATCGTAGCGGGGTTGTTTTTCAAGAACGGATTTTCAGGTGTGATTTCTGATAAATTTGATGATAATGCAATGAAACTGAAACAAATCGGCATCCGGCTGGGCGTATTATTCTGATTCTGGTATTTTTTAAACTCATAACTTTGACCCTGCATTTAGCAGGGTTTTTTTATTGATAAAAAGAGTAGAACATGAAGATCGCACTGGCACAACTGAACGTTCATATTGGCAACTTTGAAAGCAACTTTGAAAAAATGAGCACAGCTATTCATCAGGCGGAAAATCAAGGTGCAGACATTATTGCCTTTCCTGAACTTGCTGTGTGCGGTTACCCGCCAAGAGATTTCCTTGAGTTTAATGATTTTATTGAAAAGTGTTATGAAACGATAGAAAAACTCAAACCCTTAACAAAAAATATTGCAGTTATAGTAGGTTCACCCTCAAGGAACCCGAAAGTGGAAGGGAAAGATCTTTTTAACTCAGCATTCTTTATTCATGAAGGAGAAGTGAAACAGGTTGTGAATAAAGCGTTACTGCCAACGTACGATATATTTGATGAGTACAGGTATTTTGAACCTGCTACTGAGTTTAAGAACATTGAATTTAAGGGAAGAAAAATTGCGCTGGTGATTTGTGAAGATATGTGGAACGTAGGCAATGACAACCCGATGTATAAAGCCTGCCCCATGGATGAGCTCATTAAAGACAGGGTAAAACCTGAGGTGATGATAAATATTTCTGCTTCACCCTTTGACTATGATCATGCAAAAAACAGGATTATAACTTTAAAAGCGAACACATCCAAATATAAGATACCCGTCTTTTATGTGAACCACAGCGGCGCACAAACTGATTTGATTTTTGATGGCGGCAGCATAGTGGTAAATGCAAACAATATAGTGTTTGATGAAATGCCTTTTTTTGAGGAGATGATAAAAGTGTATGATGTTGATGAAGTGATCGCTTCAGCAGAAACACTGAAGGAAGATATTGTTCAGCCGAAAGAAAAAATTGACCTTGTACATAGGGCGCTGGTGAGCGGCATAAAAAATTATTTTTCAAAACT
>JBJXHH010000104.1:0-6879 GCA_046160675.1 Chitinophagales bacterium | reverse complement strand
ACAAAAACCTCAATTTTTGCTGATCCTTTGTAAAGGTAGTAAGCCTTGTTTTCCTCATTCCAGCAGGTTTTTGGGTCAATCCCTACAGACTCAATGAATTTCTTAACATAGTCAAGTACATCTGTTCTTGTCGCCATGCCACAAAGTTAAGCCTCAAAGATAAATGAGCCACATCAGAATAAAAATAATTCAAACTGAATTTATACCGGTTTGAGTTTGAGATATTGAAAAGTCAAACTAACTTAGCATTTAAAATATAAAAGATGGAAAAAGAATTTGAAATTACCATTCATGATGAAAATGCTGACAATCTTTCCCTTGATTTGATTGAATATTTGCGTTCCCAACCAATTGATGAAGTAAAATCCATTGACCTGATGCAACTGCCTCCGGAAGATGGTAAAATGGGATTCGAGATAATGGATAAAATTAAAATGATAATTGAGGCTGCAAACAAACCTCTAAATACATTGGCTCAAGCTCTGGTAGAATGGGTAAAGGGAAGAAAAACATCAATTACTGTAAAATTACCTGATGGTACTGAGGTGATTATGGATGGTAATAATCTAAGCGGTGCTGAAAAGATTATTGAAGCAGCTCGGGGCGGAAAATAGAATTGACATGTATTAATAAAATTGTTTATTGTGTTTCAGAATGACAAACTCAAAATCTTTATTGTAGGAACTTCAGAGTATGAATATGCTAAAGACTTTCCACCAATAAGAAATGTTGAGGCGAACATTCACCATCTGAGAGAAATATTTTCTGATAAGAAATATGTTGAAATAACTTCAGAGAATATAGTTACCAAACTAAACATCGAAACGGATGAACTGTTAGATGAGTTAGAAAAATTTATTGATAACAATAACCAGACAGACAGCCCCATTCTGTTTTATTACTGCGGGCATGGTACCATTGACAAAAGCGACAGCGAAAGACCCTGGTACATGACTATGAAAGATTCAAAACCAGGCAGATTAGATAAAACAGCTATTTCCGTTAAAGACATTCGCAAAAGATTTTCAAGGTCAAAAGCAAAACAAAAGATTTTGATATTTGATAGTTGTTTTAGTGGAGAAATTTTAAAGGGGTTGTTAGCGGCTGATACTTCAGACACCCTGGATTCCCGCATACAGGATATGAAATCAATTGACGGAGTTTTTGCTATTGCCTCAGCCGGAAGTATTGAGGCAGAGTTTGATAAAGACGACCCCTCAAAACCAACGGATTTTACATTTCAGTTATTGCAGGTAATAAAAGATGGTTTAGATACTGAGAAGGATTTTTGTACCATCAATGAGGTGATTGAGGAAGTAGAAAGGCGATTAATTAAAGCAAATAAACCTAAGCCTGCTTATATAGCTGCAAACAAAGGTTCTGAAATCCCATTTATTAGAAACATCATCTATCATAAGAAGCATGGTGAGCATAAATCTTTTTCCAGTTCAACTTTAATAGGTTTGTGTGGAAATGACGAGGATCAGGATTATATGTGTGTGCTTGACAATGATTCTATTGATATTTGCGTTCAATTTTTGAAAATTTACCCTATGAGTGATATGACAGAGGAAATAAAAAGAATCTTAGAAGGTAGAATGGAACAAATCGCATGGCGCTTTGCATTTAGAAGTGACAATGTTGAAATGCTGAAAAAATATCTTGAAAAATACGGAGGAGACATGGCACCTAATGCGAAGATGGCGAAAAGAAAAATGAAAGAACTTGAAAGCCATAAAAACCATGTATCAAAAAATAATGCAGACACAAATATTTTCACTAATGTTGCCCAAAAACATGAAGAAAATACTCCACCAGATGTAAGTAAACTCATGAAAGAATAAGGATCATGCAGATTGAGCCTTTTTAGAAGCAGGTAAACAGAGAAATAACTACAATGTATTTTACTAACCCGTTTCCTTATAAAAAAAGATGATCCCTGGCTGGTTCACATGTTGACAACAACCCATCATGAAACGATTAGAACTATGAAAGCAATTGAAGTATATAGAAAAGGCAAGAATAGAAGTTATGGAAAGACGGATCCCGTTACAGGTAAAGTTTATTTGGGAGGAGGTTTTGTGCAGTTGACATGGAAATATAACTATGAAAATGACAAAAGTTTGGAAGGCTGATCTATAGCGGATTATGCCAAGAAATACTATGCCGCTATTCGTTATACCGTTAGTTGAAAATAATATTGCACAACACAAATAAGTGATTAATTAAAATGTCTTGAGATGAAAAATTTCCCTTACAAATTTTTAAAAGTACTTTGCTTGAGCAGTACCCTCTTTTTTTATCACTTGAGCACCGGCCAGGTGGATCTCGAGTTCGATATGTATGTACAGCAACAGGAAAATGAAGAGAGGATTCAAAAACTTCGGGAGGACGAGAAACAACGGCAAATCAGGGTAGATGACTCTGCAAGAAACATGATTCCAGGAGTAGTTGAATGTCTGAAATTACTTGATAAGGCAATTTCAAAAAATGATAAAAAAACATTAAGGGAGTTTTATGAAAAATATACATATAAATTTCTCACACAGATCTATATAGATACCATCGATAAGGATAAAACATTTATAGTGGGAGCAGAATTATGTTTTTGTACCGAACTTGAGGATAGAATTTTAAGTTTTTTAATAGAAGATACGATAGATGGTATAGACATTCAGGGAATTGACCCGACTTCTAATTATGAATCTTACCTTTTAAACGAAAATGAACACATTTTGATTTACGGTTTAATTAAAATTGCTCAATATATGGTGGGAACAAATATAGATCCCCTTCCTAGCGATGTCAATAAACCGACCGGAGATTTGAAAAAGGATAATGAATATTATCTTACCAAAATAGAAGAAATTATGACTAAAAATGCTGAAGAATTGATGATGGACAATTGGGATTTTAAAGGCTATTTAGGTGTGGAGAAAGCGGAAAATATTTCAGATGATCTTCAGTTGCTTAAGTATAGAATTAAATTCATTAAATATCTACACAAGAAATATAATATTTGACCAAACATATGAAAAAGATATTTTTTTTATATTTCATTTTGAAAATCATATTTGGTTTTCCAACCTCGGTATATGCAAATCCATCTGATAGTTCGGAGAAAGATTGGCAAAGTGAGTATCAAGAATTTTCAGAAAGCCAGGATAATTCAACCCTCGCAGATTCCCTATTAATGCATCATGAGATTTTGATGATGGAGCGAATTAAAACAGATATGGCAAAAGAAAGGTATTTTCAACAACAATATAATTCATACTATACTGGAAATTTGAACCATAGAGAAAACACATTTTTATGGCAATATCAATCAGGCAAAATTATATTTTGGGTAGTTATACTAATTGTAATTGCAGGTTTAATATTTTCAGGTATGCAGTTTTACATTACCTATAAACATATGACGGGAATGATTAAGACAACAAACAGCCTTGGTACCACAGATAATACTGCGGAAACTGAGCAAAAGAGTGTTGTGCCTGATGCGATTAATGATATGAATAAAACTGATTTAAGCCTTTCACCGGAAGGATTAAAAATAAATACATCAGTAATTGGCTTAATAATTCTTGTAATTTCCATTGCCTTTTTTTACCTCTACCTCATTCATATTTATCCTATAAAAGAAGTGAATATTGATAACAAGCCTTTCTTGAATGAAGCGCCGGGACAAACATTAGATACCGAAACTAATTAAATGTTGTAAAATACTACATCACAGTATTCGAAATATTAAAACATCTAATTTCATCAAATCAATCCCTTTTCTCAAATTTGTATGTAGATGAAATATTTATTCTTGGTTCACTTTCTATATTTTTACCTAAACTCTTTTGCCCAAACAGCAACACTCAACGGCAGGGTAACAGATACTATTACACAAGAAACTCTTATTGGAGTAAATATTATCTTAACAGGAACTACACTTGGCGCAGCAAGTGATATTGATGGTGGTTACAGGATAGAAGGCATTCCGGCAGGAGAGTATAATATACAAGTAAGTTATGTTGGGTATGAGAAATTATTATATACAGGTATAAAATTTTCTGCCGGGGAAAATAAAGTAATGAACCTGAAACTTAGCTCTACCTCCTTGGTTTTTGATGAGGCAATTGTGATCATTGGAGAAAAACCCCTGGTTGATGTTGAAGATGCAAGAACGGGTTCGTCTCTTTCTGATAAAGAAATTGAACTTGCTCCAACCCGGCAGATTCAGGGCATATTAAATACACAAACCGGAATAGTGCAAAGCAGTGATGGAATACATATCCGGGGCGGAAGAAGTTATGAAACGGGATTTTACATTGACGATGTAAGCGCTAAAGATCCACTAGCAGGAACAGGTTTTGGTATTGACATAGGCAGTAATTCCATCGAAAAAATAGATGTAACTACAGGTGGGGCAGGAGTAGAGTTTGGAAATGCTACTGCCGGGGTTGTAAATACCTATACAAAAAGCGGCGATGAAAAATTTGAATTCAACTTGAGTTATAAGCGGGATAATTTCGGGTTTAACGATTCGAGTATCTCTAACTGGAATCAGCAGGTGATGGAAATTGGGCTGGGAGGGCCGCTGGCGTTGAAAAAAAAGTTGACATACTATTCAACCCTGAAACTGAATTTCTCTGACACTTATATTCAAAACCCCGCTGACCAGGTGGTTTCTTCATTATATCCTGATACATTCTGGACACCCTTTCAGGATAATCGCTGGGCAGGATTAGTAAAGATGAATTATGAAATTGATCCAAGAAAAAAACTTGCTTTCACTTATGTGAAAAGTTTAACTGTGAACCAGGATTATAACATGTTGCGTATCACAGGGAATGATGCATCCTTCAATCCGGGATATCAATTTTTATTTGCGTTACAACCCGATAATGCCAACACTTATACTCATGACACAAACCTTGAGAGTATTAAATGGATACATACTACGAGCAATACTTTCAGTTATAATATCATAGCCTCAAGATTGTTTGTGAAGTTGCGGGCAGATGCAAACGGCATACCATGGCGGCCTGATGTTGTGAACACAGAATTTGACCCTGAAAGTATTGTAACCTATCCAGCAGAAATTTTTAACCCGGATGATACAATCGTTTTTGTAAACCCGGGCCCCGGTTTATATAACAACGGCGGCATTGCAACACTCTGGCATGATCACTATGTGCTTGAATATACTATTAAAGCTTCGGGAAGTTTATATAGCAAAGACACAAGAAATAAATTGTACTTTGGAACAGAAATAAAACCTGCAGAATTACAATGGATAGATATCACCCGCCCCTGGATCGGTGCACCAATCCAACTTGCAAACGGTGAATACACCCAGAGTTTCAGGTTGGGTGATATAAGTGATGCATGGAAAGTAAATAATTTGAACGGGGCATTTTTTATCAGCGACAAATTAAAGTACCTGGGACTGATTGCAGAAGCCGGATTAAGATTGGAGTATTGGTTTCCCGGAAAATTTGTAGATGATGCGGTTGCAAATCCTGATGCGCCTATTGCAGATGCTTTCAGAGATGCTTATTATGAAGACACTTATGCATTTGGCGAAAGAAGGTTTAAAATGCGTTTGCTTCCGAAATTTTCCGCCTCTTTTCCGATAAAAGAAAACCAGGTATTGTTTTTCAACTACGGGCATTCCACTGTTTCTCCACATCCATCCTATATTTATACAGGACTTGATCCTTATTATGCAGATAGGTCAACTCTCGGGTTCATCGGTAATCCCGACCTGAATCCTGAAGTAGATATTTCTTATGAACTCGGTTTGAAATCACAGATTACAAATAATGATGCGCTGAATGTTACAGCTTTTTGGAAGGATAAATATGATTTCATCACTTCATCAATCATTCTCATTAAAGATGTAACTGGCAGGGAAGTGTCTAGGACTATCCGCATCAACTCAGATTATGCAAGGGTGAGAGGGGTAGAAATATCTTATCTTAAACGTATTCAAAAATGGTTCAGCGGCAGTGTTTCATTTTCTTACAGTATCGCCACAGGACAGAGTAGCAGCGCCAATGATGTATTGGCGGATATTCTAGCAACCGGAAATACAACCACAACAACTGAAATTCCTCTTGCATGGGATAGCCCTATTGATGCAAAAGCTTACGCAATTTTTACGCAGAGTAACAACAAAGGTTTGTTCAACAAAAAAATACTTGATGACATGACATTGTATTTTGAAACCATTTACAGAACAGGAAAGAGATATACTCCGTATGAGCTTACAGGCTATGAACAGGTGAGCAGCCGACCTGTTTATGAAATTGTTTCGGATCCGGAAAAAAAATATTCTGAGATCGGGGCTTCAGCATTCTGGATAAATCTGAATTACAAAAAATGGTGGCTTCTGAAACAGAATGAATTTGCTATAACACTAGAAGTAACTAATCTTTTGAATACTAAAAACACATCAATTGTTAATCCTGTTACCGGAAGGGCATGGGAGCCCGGCGATGCGGTTCCCAGCGAATGGAGAGACCCTGCGTACATCGACCCGAGAGATCCCCGCAGTTACGGAACCCCGCCGGATAACCCTGCAAGGTATTATGAACAGCGGCATATTTTATTGGGGTTGAGTTTTAAATTGTAGAAACTTCTTTTCATAGTTGTTTCCAATTAAATGGATTTCAACTTTTCATCGTTCAACAAGCTTAACTAAAAGCTTTGGAAATGAATTGCGCAGTTTATTAATGTATCCCTCAGAGTGAGTGTATTTCTTTTACAGGGGCATTGCTGGTGTATATTGTTTCACACCGAATTTAAGTTTGCTAAATAAGTCCCATACAACGATTCCGGCACTCACCGCAATATTCAGTGAGTGTTTTGTACCGAATTGCG
>JBJXHH010000103.1:0-3696 GCA_046160675.1 Chitinophagales bacterium | reverse complement strand
TAATGTTAATTTTGCAAATGTGAAGCCTTTTAAGACAATGCTTCAAATCAATAAATTACCTGATTTATTTCGCCGGGGCAGCCGTCCTGCGATAATAATCAACCTGATCACCCTGTATAGGATCGTTACTGCACCATTGTTGATTGTTTTGATATTTACCAATCACATGGAATTATTTAAATGGTTATTACTCTTAAGCCTGCTCACTGATCTTTTTGACGGAGTACTTGCAAGGAAATATAAAGTGACGAGTTTGCTAGGTGCACGGCTTGATTCTATAGGTGATGATCTTACTATTCTTATTGGCATTACGGGTGTGTTTTATTTCAGGTATGAATTTATGATGGAGCATTTGTACTTTATTGTTGGATTATTGATGCTCCACCTGGTTGAACTCATTTACGCTCTTATAAAATGGGGTAAAATGACAACCTTTCACACTATAATGGCAAAAATTTCCATGTTCTTCCAAAGTATGTTTGTTTGCGCTGCCCTTTTTTTTCAGGAAGCCTCCCAGCTCCTTTTTTTCAGCGCAGTGGTTGTAACGACAATTGATATCATCGAAGAAATAACATTGGTTGCCATCCTCAAAAAATGGGAAGCAAATGTGAAAGGAATTTATTGGGTGTTGCGTAGAAAAGAAAAATAAACGCAGATATGAATACCCTTTCACCAGAAAAGAATAATTGCGCTATCTTTCACCCTGCTTGATTTACTAACCGAATTAAAGTTATCATGAAATCATTGATGCGATATTCTATACTATCTATTTGTTTTTCCTTAAGCCTGTTGCATGTACATGCACAATTACAAACCTTCATGCATAATGAAATGGAAAGGCAATACATCATTTATATTCCTGACGGGTTGCCTGCTGATGCGCCCTTGGTTTTTGTTTTTCATGGTTACGGCGGCTCTGCAAATGAAGTAAAAAATAACACCGACATGAATGCAGTGGCAGATGAATATTTGTTTGCCGTTTGTTACCCGCAAGGAACAAAAGACGCATGGAATTATAATTTCTGGCAGGTGGGTTATGATTTTCATATTGACGAAGATGTTGATGATGTAGATTTTGTAGATTCACTTGCGCATTATTTGTGGGACGAATATAATTTGAGCCCGGAAAACACTTTCAGCACAGGCATTTCCAATGGCGGCGATATGAGTTATCTGAATGCCTGCCAGAATACGGATGTGTTTAAAGCTATTGCCCCGGTTGCAGGATCACTCATGAAATGGATACATGATTCCTGCGATCTTTCTTCTCCCGTTCCGGTTTTTGAAATTCATGGAACTGATGACAATATTACTTTATGGGAAGGCGACCTGGATAACAGTGATGGCTGGGGTGCCTATTATGATGTTCCTTACACTTACAACTTTTGGGCTGCTGCAAATAATTGCACAATTGAATCAATTGATACATTAGATGATATTGACCCTGCCGATGGGAGTTTTGTGGTGAGCCATAAATATGCAAACACAACTGATTACAATGAATCATGGCTCTATGAAGTAGTAGGCGGCGGGCATGACTGGCCGGGCATTTGGGGAAACATGGATATAAACTCTAGCGAGGAAATATGGAATTTCTTTTCAAAGTATGTAACAGAACCTGTTACTATTGCAACAACTCAAGAAGAAAATTCTTTGCATGTATTTCCAAATCCATCAAACGGTTTTCTTTCTATCACCTGCAACAGCTCAATGATTGGGAGCGACTTCTCAATTTACTATATTACAGGAGAAAAATTACTTACTGATAGGATTGTAGCCCCTCAATTTACGCTTGATATGAATTCTTTTGTTGCAGGGATGTATTTGATTTCTATCGGAGACAACACAGCTTATAAGTTTACGATTGTTGAAAAGTAAGATGCAGGTTATTTAAACTGTCTTATCGGGTAAAACACAAGAACTATCTTCTTTCTACGCATGGTTTTGATATGAATTTCCGAGAGGGTTCAAAACACTTTTGGAATAAACCTTTCTGATTATACCCTGCCTAAACCGAATCTAATTTGTACTTTCTATTGATGTTTATAGTTTACGAAGAACTGAGTTAAAGCAAAGAATCAGCAGTTTGTGGTGTAGAATATTTCAGCGGATACAGACACCAGCCTGCAAAAAAGCATTCAGAAGTATGTAATGAGTAAACAAATATTGGAAAACTGCCGCAAGCTGGGGATATTTGCGCAAGATTTCAGACTCTGGTCCCGTAGTTCAATGGATAGAATAGAAGTTTCCTAAACTTTTGATACAGGTTCGATTCCTGTCGGGACTACTCCCGCTTTAAATATCATAGTAAGCATTAAACAGATCCGTTTTCAGAGCGAGCATAAAGAGTACGGTTTTTAAAGTCTCGTTGTCGTTCTCAAAATGCCTCAAATATATCTGTCCTTCAATGTTCAGGTTTATTTTCGGGTTCACAAGGTAACCTCCTCTCAGGTCGACACTTCGGATAGTTGTTTTCAGCCCCTGCCCTATTTCATTTCCATAAGAGTCAGGAAAATTGGGAATGCTAAAGTCTGAGAGGTAAATATTCGAACCAAAGTGAGAGGTAGCACTTGTATCATAGCCTATTACCGCATTCTGAAATTTTATATCTGCATAATACCTATACCATCCCCGGTAGTTAATCAGCAGGTTCACCTCCCTGAAATTAGCTCCGAGCGGATGCGCCAGTGGTTGGTTGAAATTTGCATAATTCTGAACTGGCTCTTTATGCGTATAAGTGTAAGGATTTGCCTGGTCAAGCTCTGCCTGCAAAACAAGGGCATGCTTATAATCTTCACTATGTAGGAAATACTTGGCACCCGCCTGGATACCCAACTTACTTCTATAATATCCATCTCCCGCTCTTGAAGCAGCAATGTCAAGGTCGTCAATCATAAGCTGCCCGTAAAGTACCAGGCCGTCCATAGGTTTTATTTTCAGGTTAGCACCCAGCACAGCATTGTCAGGCGAACCGAGCCCGAATTCAATAGGTCGGAAAAAGATGATAGGATTAAGATAGTTTACATCAAACCCGCGGGTGAGGGTGGTATCGTTGTTAGGCCACACAATCCCCTCAAAAAGTCCTATCTGCGCCCAGTCCCAGGCATCAAAACTGAGGTAATGAAAACTACCCCATTTGCGAGTAACCCCTGTTATCACATTTACTGAATCAACATTATATGCATCGCTAAACTGGGTATAGAGGTTCATGTATTTAAACCGCCAGGCAGAAGTAGTGATCTTGAAGTAAGGGTATGCCGCAGAATTATCACTCAGTAACATACTTCTGTATCCGTCACCTATAAAATTCTGATCATGCCCGAGTTGGAAATTAAAATATTGTGAAGGTGTATAACTGACATACCCTGTTGCATTTGCATAATCAAACTTATTGGAGCCTTTTCCTTTAAAACTCCTCACCTTTCCCTGACCGGGTACAACCCGGTAAAAGCTGATATTCTCTGCCAGGTATACAGGGAACTTCGCCTGGTTTTCTCGGGCTGTTGTGGTGAAAGATACTTTCTTTTTTTCCCCAATATCCCCTGAGATAACCAGTCCCCGTGTATTTGTCCAAACTCCGCTGCCTTCCTCCACTTCATAGCCACCTGCAAAGTTCACCAGGGGATCAACACTAAGGTGAAAGCCGGGCTGGTTCACCTGAACAATATTATCATAAGCTACCCAGTTTACAAGCTT
>JBJXHH010000102.1:0-14181 GCA_046160675.1 Chitinophagales bacterium | reverse complement strand
AGATAAATGCCGTTTATCCAGCTTTCATCTTCTAATGCCTGAAACATTGCATCGTAACATCTTTTCTGAGATTGTTGGTTTACGTTTTGTTCATCATTATCAGCATGTGGTTCTAACCAGGGGAAGTCAATACTTTTAAACCCGATTTCAGTAATTAGAAATGGTTTATTGAATTTTTTTTGTCTTGCTTCCAAATTGTCAATTATTTTCTCAAAATTTGCCACCAATTCTTCATCTGTAGGGTTTTCTTTTTCGCTTAAGGGGTAATAAGAGTTTATACTCATATAATCCAACTGGTCCCAAAAAGTTACATTGTCAAATTCGTAACCCCAGTTAGCTGCATAGGTAAGTTTACCGGAGTATACTTTCCTGATCTTATGAAACAACTCCCGCCAGGCTTCTTCATGCGTAGTAGTTGCAATTTGAAATTCAACCCCGGCGCAGAAAATATCAGCGTCATACATTTCTGCCAGCATTGCAAAATGCATAATCCAGTCAGTATAATATTCAAAAAACAAATTCCAATCTTTTTCATTTTGCATTTTCAAATCTCCCGGCCAGCCTTGCCATCCCCATACCTGGGGTTTAAGCATTACAGTCATTCCATGTTTCTTTGCTTCATATAATGAATGAATAACCGCTTCATCATTCTCACCACCTGCGCCGTTTGAGAAACCGAACCTTGCTGGTTTATACAGATCTCTAAAACCTGTATAAGGAATTATTGAAATGGAATTTGTTCCAATGGTATTCATTTTCTCTATAGCATGGGTTGCAGTTGAGCCGCCGTAGCCATTATAAATCTGGTATCCTTCATGTGCAAAATTGAAACCTTTCATAGGCGTTTCAATTGTAGTGTTTTTTAAAGATATTTCTTCAGTTTTTACCTGAGAAATGTACTGAAGCCAATCAGTTTTCCACCCAAGTATTTTTTGCGCAGTGAGGGTAGTATATTGTTTATGGAAATTATCCGGTTGTAATTTATAATTCAGAAATTCTACAAGCATCCCTGCTGCACAAGTCATTATAAGAGGTGATTGATAGTAAAAACTTTCATTGTCAATAATTTCATTAAGTGTTGGAAATGTTTTTGCGTCAAGCAGTCGGGATGCCCAGTGTCTGTAACCTTTTCCACCCCATGTATCTTTGTTTAAAATAGCTAACCCTTTTTCCAGGGCGGCTATTTCAGGTTTGCCGAGAATTTGCCTAACTGCAAGTTCGCATTCAGTAGCCGGGTAGATGCCTTTGAACTCATTATTGAAAACCGCATGCACTTCATTTGTTTCAAAATTTACATGTACTTGTTCAGTGTTGTTCATCATCAAACCCTTAATTTCAGTGGAAGGGTACAAGTGAAAAATGATCTTGTTACTTATTGGCCCGCCACATTCATACTCTGTACGCCCAAGATTTGTGTTAATCATTTGCAAAACTGAGTCTACCTGTTTTGAATGTAAACCTGATTTATGATCAATAAACCGGATCTTTTCCTCATCTTTTATAACCTTTCCCATGTAATCAAATTCCCAATGATCCTTTTTATCAATTTGCCATAGGCTTGTAGCATCAGAAGAAAAATTACCAAGTACCACTCTTTTATCATTTTGATAAACCTGGTAACCCCAGCTTTCCCAAAAAATATAGCCCCATGAATGTTTTATGATTTTATCGAGTTGTATAAGAATAGCAGAATCACTATTCCCTGTAATGCAAGTTGCTGGTAAAGAATCATTTACAGGATTTGGATAAAATGAGACTTTAATAATATCATTCTCGCCCGTATAATTTTTTCCGTCAAATAAAAATCCCGAGTCAGAAAATTTAATAGGTAGCCCGGTAGAAAGTTTCTGAAGAATAGAATTGGAGTGATTTGTACCAATCAGGTACAAAGGATTATTTACAAGCATGCTGTCCGTTACTTCAGAACTTTTACGTAACTCAAAAGTCATTTCTTCCCTACGGGGTATTAGTGATGTAAGGTATTTCTGCATATAAGTAAACAAGGCATCATTATCACCGCAGATCACAAGCATGTGTTTTTTCCGCATATAATTTTCAAATAATTCCGATTGAGTAAACATGCTTGCTGTGGCTAGTGCATAGTTTTTCATGGATTCATTTTTATCTGCATTTTGTGCGCTGCATGCGATGATGAGAAAAGACAAAAACGGGTAAAAAAAATACTTTGTGAACATAACAGGATCGTAACTATGAATTAGAAAAATAAATATGTTCGAAATTTATGCACATCTATTGACTTTTTCAAAAACTTACCATAGCTTCGTTGACAATTCATTGAAACAAATATTATAAATCCATACGGGTGATTGGTTTGATGATCTAACAATGATTACTTTCATGGAGTCAATGCTCGGGTATGAGATGGCGAGCCGTTAATGCGAATACTTAGGTGCTTGTATACAACGGATTACAAAACATGTCCGGCAACTTTAACTTGTGGAACCAGATCATTTCAAACCTGTTGTTTGTGTGGATTTTTTTTACTTACACATTCCCTTCACCTCATTTTCATGGGTTACCTATCCCAAGTGAAATTTACTTCGGGACTCTATTCTTGATTACTGCTGACAACAATTTTTTATACCCGACCAAAATATGACAATTCTTTTTGTGGAATGAAAATATTTAGTACATCATACCTGCAAAATAAGCAAGATGGCAGATGTACAATTACAGCAGAATCATCATAGCAGAAGTAATCGCAAACGCATGCTTGCAAAAGTTGACCTTACACCCATGGTTGATCTGGCGTTTCTGCTCATCACTTTTTTCATGCTTACTACTACGTTGAAAGAAAAGAACGCCATGCTGCTTCACATGCCTGATACATCCGGTAATCCGCAGGATTACCCGGAATCTGCCCTGCTCACTTTTATCCTTGATAAAAGTAATATTATCTGGTATTATCAGGGCAGGGAATATCTTGCTCTTGAGAAAATAACTTACGATGAGGAAGGCCTGCGCAGCTTGATCTACAACAGGCAGGAGTCTGTACAGGAAAGGTTTAGCGGTAAATTTCCTTTAGTGTGCATTATCAAAACTACTAACGAAGCGAATTATAAAAACCTGGTAGATATATTGGATGAGATGGAAATAACAGATGTAAAAAGTTATGCAATTCAGGGTTTGAGTGAGCTCGAAAAAATTACAATAGCGCAACAATAAACAAACAATAAGATTAAGTAAAAGGGAGTTTTATGAAAGACATATTTCATCACAATTTAAACCACAATAGTATGAAAAACGCAAATGATTATTTCGGACAAACAATGGATGACATTATATTCGAAAACCGCAACAAAAACTACGGGGCTTATATATTACGCAAAAAAAATGACAGTTATATTCTGAGAGGATTGTTCTTTGTTTTATTTACTGTAACAGGTTTTGCTGTGTTCAGTTTAACAAAGAAAACTCCGGTGGAAGAGATCATTGATGTTCTTACGGTGACAACTACTGAGATAAAGAATATTTTCGATCCTCCGGTGGCGCCTGAATCCTCAGATCCCTTACCACCCAAGACTTCAATCTTACCTGCAGCACCTACAACGGATTTCAGAAACATGCGCCCGGTTAGCAACGACAGCGTTCCTGATAAAGCACTTACTCCTATAGATTCACTTGCAGGAAAAGTGATAGGCGCTTCAAATAACCCCAGCGGAACACCGGGTGGAAGTACAAACCCGCTCTTGGGTGGAGACGGTAATGGAAAAAAAGTTGATTCAGCAGGTATTGGTGTAGAAAAGAAAAATGAGATAAAAGTTTTTGCAGAAGTAATGCCATCATTTGACAACATGACCAAATGGTTGCAAAAAAACATCAGGTATCCAAGAATCGCTGTTGATGCAAATGTTGAAGGACCAGTGTATGTTGAGTTTGTAGTGAACACTGACGGTAGTATTGTTGACGCAAAGGTGGTGAGAGGCATTGGTTTCGGCTGTGATGAAGAAGCTCTGCGGGCAGTAAAGGCAATGCCTAAATGGAAACCCGGAAAGCAGGCAGGAACTCCTGTGCGGGTTAGAATGACAGTGCCGATACAATTTAAACTGAATAAATAAAATTAATGCTGATTGTTAGAGTATAATGTGCCGCCGGTGCTGAGAAGAACCGGCGGTATAAATAGAATTAAATCAGCTTTTAATCAAGTACCAATTCTTGTATTATTCTGTAACTATTCCCAACAATTTACAAGCAGTTTCTGAAGCTTTTTGTTCTGCCCGTTTTTTACTGAAGTCCATGTTTTCTGAAATGAGATTATTGTCTAACATCAGCCCCATACGGTATTGTTTTTTGCCACGGTGTTCTTTTTCCTCAAGCATTTCAAACTTTGCATCTTTTCCATTTTTTTGAGCCCACTCTATCACTTTACTTTTAAAGTTCACTACTAAACTTTCCAGGTCACCGATGTCAAAGTGTGTCTTCATGATCTTATTCATGAAAAATTTAAAGGCTTTGTCATATCCATAGTCTACATACAATGCTCCCACCAAAGCTTCCAATGCATTTCCTAACACGGAACTTTTACTCAAATCTGCTCCCCCCTTGCGCACTTTCAACATTTCATTCAAGCCAATTTTTATCGCCACCCGGTTCAGTTGTTCTCTGCTTACTATTTTACTGCGCATTTCAGTTAAGAAGCCTTCACTTTTATAAGGGTATTTTTTGAACAGGTAATCAGCAATTACAAGATCAATCACAGCATCTCCCAACAATTCCAACCTTTCATTATTCATATGAACGGAATTATGAATGCTGCTGTGCTGAAAAGCAAGTTTGTAAATCTTTACATTTTTTGGGGAGTACCCGGTTATAGCTTTTACGCTGCGGCAAAAGTCCCGGTCGTTAGAAAAATTCAGATTGTAAATTCTTAAAGGCAAGCAGCTAATTTAACCCAACTTTTTAAAGATGACAGAGGCGTTATGCCCACCGAAACCAAACGTATTGCTTAGTACGGCATTCATTTCACGGGTTTGTGCTGTATTAAAAGTGAGATTGAGTTTCGGGTCAAAGGCCGGGTCGTCAGTAAAGTGGTTGATAGTTGGTGGCACTACACCATATTTTAATGCAAGGATTGATGCAATCGCTTCAATAGCTCCCGCTGCCCCCAGTAAATGGCCGGTCATTGACTTAGTAGAACTGATGTTCATTTTGTAAGCATGTTCTCCAAACACATTTTGAATAGCCTGCACTTCCTGGGGATCGCCTATAGGTGTAGAGGTACCATGCACATTCACATAATCAATTGCATCGGCTTGCATGTTTGCATCTTTTAATGCCTCGTTCATAACCAATGTAACTCCTAAACCTTCAGGATGAGGTGCTGTCATATGAAAAGCATCGGCTGTCATTCCTCCACCGGCAAGTTCTGCATAAATTGTTGCGCCCCGCTTTATTGCATGTTCATATTCTTCAAGAATAATTGCCCCTGCGCCTTCACCAAGAACAAAACCATCCCGCTCGAGATCGAAAGGCCTGGAAGCGGTTTGTGGAGAATCATTTCGCTCACTCAATGCTTTCATTGCATTAAACCCACCTATTCCGGGGGCGGTAACGGCTGCTTCACTTCCTCCGGCAACTACAAGATCAGCTCTGCCAAGCCTTATAGTGTCAAGTGCAGTTATGAGTGCATGTGTTGAAGATGCGCAAGCAGAAACAATGGCAAAATTAGGCCCCATAAAACCGTAACGAATACTTATCATTCCAGCTGCGATATCGCTGATCATTTTAGGAATAAAAAAAGGATTAAACCTGGGAGTACCGTCACCTTTTACATAATTGGTAACTTCTTCTTCAAAGGTTTTTATCCCCCCAATTCCAGAAGCCCAAAGTACGCCTACTCTTTTATAGTCAGTATTTTCTTTTGTAATACCAGCATCTTTTACGGCCTCATCCACAGCAGCAATAGCGTAGTGCAGAAATGCATCCATGCGGCGCACTTCTTTCTTATCTATTACAGAAGTTGGGTCAAAGTTTTTTACTTCGCAGGCAAATCTTGTTTTAAAGTTTGTAGCATCAAATCGGGTGATAAAATCAGCACCGCTTTTTCCGGCTACTAAAGATTCCCAATACTCCTGAACAGAGTTGCCGATAGGAGTTAAGGCTCCTAGTCCAGTTACTACAACCCGTTTCAAAGTCATCAGTAGTCTATTACTTTACATGTTCCTCAAGGTAAGAAATAGCATCTCCCACGGTTGTGATGCCTTCGGCCTGTTCATCAGGTATTGAAATGTTGAATTCTTTTTCAAATTCCATGATCAATTCAACAGTGTCGAGTGAATCGGCTCCCAGGTCATTCGTAAAGCTTGCTTCGGGAGCTACTTCACTTTCGTCAACGCCCAGTTTGTCAATAATGATCTTTTTTACTTTTTCTGCAATTTCAGACATTTTAGTTGTATTTGATTTTAAAATTAAAGTGCAAAGATATATGAGAGTTAATGGTTTATGCAAATGAAAGTAGGAACAGCCCTTCCAGTTGGTTTTATACCACTTTTTTACCTGAAAACTTCAAATAGTTGCAACACAACAAGGGCTTTAGTTATTATTCTTCATTCGCCTGTCAAAAAGCTGTGGATAAGTTGATACATGATAATTCTGTGATGATGTGTAACAGAAAAGTTTTCTATTTTTATCCGTTCAGGATCTGTTCGCTTCGCAGGCACTGAACTCTAAAAGTAAACAACTATGAATAAAATCTTTCTACTCACAGTAGCATGCATGCTTTCTTTTATGCTCCATGCTCAATTCAGAACTATTTCAGGAACAGTTACTGGAAGTGATGACGGGCAGCCATTACTAGGAGTAACAGTGGTTATTGAAGGAACTCAATCCGGCGTTATTACTGATATTGATGGAAAATATTCTATCAGTACTCCGGCAGAAGGATCTGTACTTGTGTTCTCTTACATTGGGTATGAAACACAGAAAATTAAAGCAGGCAATGCAAATACAGTTGATGTTGTTTTACAAGCGTCCCTACAAATACTGGAAGATGTTGTGGTGGTTGGCTACGGCACTGAAATAAAAAGCCAGGTGACAGGTAGTATAACACAAGTAGGTGCAGAAGACATAGAACTGAGGCCTGTAAGTACAGTAGAACAAGCCTTGCAGGGAAAAGCAGCAGGGGTTTTTATTGAGGCAAATAATGGCAAGGTAGGTAGCGCTATGAGAATCCGTATAAGGGGCTCAAGCAGTATCAATGCAAGTAATCAGCCTCTGTTTGTAGTAGATGGTGTGCCTATCAATACAAATTCAGTAAATGACGGTGTTTATGTATACCTGAATCCTCTAAACGACATTGACTTTAATGATATAGAATCCATTGATATTCTGAAAGATGCGAGCGCTGCCGCAATCTATGGTTCAAGGGGTGCAAATGGGGTTGTTATCATCACAACCAAGCGGGGTAAGGCAGGCAAACCCAAAATAACTGTAGACTACCAGCAAGGTTGGAGTAAACCAACAAGATTGAGGGAATTCATGAACGGCCAGCAATATATAGACTATTACCTGCAGGCTGCAGAAAATGCAGGGGTTTATGATTTTGCAAATAATATTAGTGGGTATGATACTGAAGAGGAGGCCATTGATAAATACATGAACACCATTGAAAAAAAGTTGGATAAACTTACGGCTGGATCTGATTGGATGAATGGAGACTTTGAGAATGTTGACTGGCAACAGTATGCTTTCCAGGATGCACAATCAAAAACACTGGATGTCTCTTTTTCGGGTGGATCTGAGAATTTTCAATACTTCACAAGCTATGGGTATTCTTTCCAGGATGGAATTATGCTTGGTAATCATGGTGACAGGCTAAGCGGTTCATTAAATCTTGATGCCCGGCTTACTGATAAACTCAAAATTGGAAACTCCCTGCAAATTGCAAGAAGTATAAACAATGATATACCCGATGATAACTCCTTTCAAACCCCACTGCAAATTGTAGCCGAACCTGCCATTGTGCCATTATTTGATACAGTTACAGGTGATTACACGGATGTTCCCACAGCATTATACTCAAACCCGCTGTTGGATTATCAATACACCACTGGCATCATTACAACCTATAGAACCATTGGAAATGTTTTTGCAGAGTATGCACTATTCCCATCACTTAGTCTAAGAGGAGAAGCTGGTGCTGACATAACCAACCTCACACAATTTTATTACACAAGTTCCAAGAGTTCCATTGGCCAATCTATCGGAGGCCTGGGTGAAAGCTGGACGGCAAGGGTGGAGAATTTTGATACAAAACTCCTGCTTATTTACAATAACTTATTTGACAGTGCGTATTCACTCAATGTAACCGGCGGGATAGAATACCAGAAGTATGATGACTTTACCACATTGGTTGAAGGCAGTGGTTTCCCAAATGATAAACTGCAAACATTGGCCAGTGCAGCCACAATAACAACCGGGTATAGTGCTTTTGCGTATTACAGGTTCCTATCTTATATCGGAAGAGCAAACTTCGGCATCAGAGATAAATACCTCTTCACCTTCACTGGCCGTTTTGACGGCTCTTCCCGTTTCGGGCAAAATAACAGGTACGGGTTTTTCCCATCAGGTTCTGCTGGCTGGATCATAAGCAACGAAGATTTTATGAAAGACAGCAAATATCTGTCGTTCCTCAAACTCCGGGCAAGCTATGGAACTACAGGAAATGCTGAGATTGGCAACTTTAATTATCTCGGGCTTTACGGCGCAGGTTCTTATGGCGATGAGTCTTCGTTATATCCCTCAACAATCGCCAACCCTGATCTTACTTGGGAGAAAACAACGCAAGGCAATATTGGAATTGATTTCGGTTTTTTTAAAGACAGGCTGAGCGGTGAAATTGATATTTATAACAAGAATACTGAAGATCTGCTGTTAGATGTGCCTGTGCCTTCAACCAGCGGCTATACTTTGCAAACACAGAATATCGGGAAATTGAACAATAAAGGCATTGAACTGGTGATAAACGGGGATATTTTTACAGGCGCTTTTACCTGGAATGCTAACTTGAATTTTGCCAAAAACAAAAATGAGGTTTTAGAATTAGCAAACGGTCAGGATATTATTGACTTTGGTGCATCAGACTTTTTGAACGTTGTACTTGTTGGCGAACCTATCGGTGTTTTTTATGGCGCTGAATATGCCGGCGTTGACCCTGATAACGGAGATGCCCTTTGGTATGTGAACGGCGATGGAACCGGAGAAGAAACTACAAATGATTTTATCATGGCGAATTATGTAGTTGTTGGCGACCCAAACCCAGACTTCATTGCTGGTATGACGAATACGCTTACTTATAAAGGCATAGACCTGATACTTGATTTGCAAAGTGTTTACGGAAATGATGTAAACCTTCAGGGGGATTATTGGATGAGCGCTAACGCAAGCCAATACGATAATCAAACTGTTGATCAGTTAGAGGCATGGCAAGAGCCCGGAGACATAACTGATGTTCCTGAAAACCGGCTCTTGTTTGAAAACGGTACACAGTCAAGGTCATCAAGGTATTTGTCTGATGGTTCTTACTTGAGGTTGAAAACACTTACCCTCGGTTACACACTTCCAAAAACCTGGACGAACAAAGTGAAGATGGGAGGATTGCGTTTATATGCATCATCCTATAACCTGTATACCCTCACAAATTACCGTGGCTGGGATCCGGAAGTGTCATCAGACTCTTTCACTGATAATATATATGTAGGTATTGATTTTTACAGTGCACCTCAGCCGAAAACAATCGTATTCGGCATCAGCGCTGAATTGTAATTTGTAAAACTTAAAAACGGAGATTATGAACTTTAAATATAAAATACAAAGCCAGCGGGTTCTTGCTTACTTTATTGCCCTTGCCATTCTTCCTTCTTGCGAGGATATATTGGAACTTGAACCTGCACAGAGTATCAGTAATGAACTTGCTTTGAGTGATGATGAAAGTGTAAAGCAGGCGCTAATCGGGGCTTATGATAATCTTTCCACTTCAGGACTTTTTGGAGGTGAAGTTTTGCGCAATTCAGAACTCTACGCCGGCGACGGCCAACTTAACTGGCTGGGAACCTTTACTGCCCCGAGGGAAATTTTTCAGCGAAACATTCTTTCCAGCAATGGCGATGTGAATGATTTCTGGGTTGATGCTTATGCCACTATCAATGCTTGTAATGCCGTGCTCAATGCTTTAGATGTTGTAATTGAGGAAGATAAAGCCCAGATAGAAGGAGAGGCAAAATGTTTAAGGGGGCTTTGTTATTTTGAACTTACAAAATATTTCGGGCAGCAATATGAAACATCCACTCTCAGTAACCTAGCAGCCCCTATTGTTCTCACCCCGACAATGAGTTTTGATGAAAGTACTTTTGTATCAAGAAATACAGTTACTGAATGTTATGCTCAGGTAATCAGTGATCTTACATCTGCAGAGAGCTTGCTGCCAGAGGATAATGGCTTTTTTTGCGACAAACAGGTGGCAGCAGCCATACTTGCCAGAGTGTATTTACAGATGGAAGATTATGCAAATGCAAGAGATGCTGCCGACAGGGTAATCAGTTCAGGAAATTATGATCTTGTTTCTGTGTATGCTGATTGTTTCGGGCAGGATGAAAATACTGAGGAAGATATTTTTGCCCTCCAGGTTTCAGAACAGGACGGTTCGAATGCAATGAATACATACTTTGCTACCAACACAAACGGCGGCAGAGGGGATATTGAAATATTGGAAGCACATCTTGCCTTGTATGATACAGCAGATGTTCGTTTCGATCTTTTTTATGAACAAGGCGGAACGATGTTTTGCGGAAAATTTAATAATGAGTTTGGTAACCTTCCAATTATTCGCCTTGCTGAGATGTATCTGGTTAGAGCTGAATGCAATGAAAGACTTGGCACAAGTGTAGGTGCATCACCCTTGGATGATTATAATATCGTTCATACTAGGGCTGGAATGGCAGAAGCAGGTTCAGTAACTTTAGATGATATATTATTTGAACGCCACCTTGAAATTGCATTTGAAGGGCAGCGACTTTGGGATGTGAAGCGGCTTAAAGGTACAGTGGCTACAATGAACTATAATGACCCTAAGCTGGTGTTTCCAATCCCACAGGCGGAGATTGAGGTAAATCCAAATCTTGTGCAGAATGAGGGGTATTAAAAAACCAACCTTTTAAACACCACAAACGTTTGAAAGAGCATGATGAGATGTATCACGACATTATGTGTTTTGAGTATATTCATAACATCTTGTACATTGAATTTTCCAAAAGGAACTCCTACATGTATAAGAAACAAGATCAATAAAGAAAAATCGTCTTATTGCAATGAAGCTGATGTTAAACAATATGTATTTAATGGGAGGGATGTGTACGTTTTTAATATACAGAGTTGTTTTGCTGATGGTGGCTCAGAAGTACTTGATCAAGATTGTAATGACGTTTGTTTTCTTGGAGGCTTTGGGGGTTTTACTGATTGTGAAGGTGTAAATTTTGAAAATGATGCCGAATTTGTTCAAACCATCTGGGAGAATAATTAATCTCACTTTATCCCAAACTCCAGTTTTGCAGTTATGCTTGCAGTTTTTTCTTTTGAAGAAGTATTGAAAGTACCACCCCAACTGTAATCTTCACTGCTGTGCTGCCCGGTGATCTGAAAAACGCCCATGCTTGCAGATTTTAAGTCGCCGAGTTTGGCGTCGGAATTTTCGGCAATCTTTTCAGCTCTTAACCTTGCATCCTGTGTTGCCTGGCTGATGAGTTCTATTTTCAATTCTTCCAGCTTTGAATAATAATACTCCGGTGAGTTGCTGTAAAACTCTACACCCTCATCAATCAGTTCTGTTACTTCTCTTGAAATATTTTCCACCTTGCTCACATCTTTGCTTTCAATGGTAATTTGCTGGCTGAGTAAATACCCTGAAAATGTACTGTGATATTTTCCATTGTCATCATAATAACTCTCATAATCTTTGCTTATGCTAACTGATGAAAAAACCATCTCACTTTCCTGTATGCCTTTTGCAATCAGGTATTTTTTTGTGGCCTCCCTGTCATTATTTAAAACTTCATAGGCAGATTTCAACTCAAGGGCTTTTCTTTGAAAGGATCCGCTCCAAACAATAAGATCTGCAGTAAAGTCACGGCTTCCAAGACCTGTTACGTTGATCGTATCCTGGTAAGCATATCGGTTTTTAAAGGAGTTTCCAAGAATAGTAGCAGTAATGATAACTGCCAAACCGATAATAATTGCGCTGATGGAATTTTTCATATGAATATTAACGAAGGATGTTTTTTATAAATTGTTTTGAAAGGTAAACTATTTTTTAGACATAGTAGCAATAAGACCATTACTTCCGGCAAGAAAAATTATTTTTCGTTGCGGGTCAGTGGCCAATACATTATAGTTCCCTGTATTCACTGTAAAAAAATGATGAGAGTCTGTATACCCAAGATCAACACCCGATGTTCCGCAGGCTACAACAAAATACCCATCTACATACTTCACCCCCGAACGATAGCCTGATGGCATTGTTCCTGCTTCTTTCCAGCTTTTGCCGCCGTTAGTAGTATAATAAAAATTATCACTCTTCGTATTTGTTTTTGTGTAATCGCCGCCGGTAATACAGCCTTCTTTTTCATTTAAAAAATCAATGGAAAAGATGCCCGAACTCTGATAGCCTGCAGGCATGGGTGTTTCAATTCTTTTCCAATTCCTTCCATAATCTTTAGAAAAAAATAAAACTGACTCAGTTCCCCCTGTTGCAAAATAAACATCGCCGTTTTTCAGACACTGAATACTGCTACCACTTGCTGCAAATGCAGCTGTTCCGTCTTTCACCAGCGGGCAATTTGCTGAGTCAATGTAGTTCCAGGTTTCGCCGCCATCAGTAGTAGTAAGAATCATAAACCTATTGTTTATAGGGTCTCCGAAGCAAATGCCGTTCTTTTTGTCCCAGAAGTCGAAGCCATCTAAAAATGCTTCAGGGGTTTTATCCTCAAAAACTTTTTTCCATGTTTTTCCCCCACTAGAGGTTTTGAAAAGTGCTGCCGGTTGAACGCTACTCATTACAATTGCTGTCGAAGAATCAAAGCCGTGTATATCTCTTAATTCGGCTTTATCATATTCATATAGTTGGTGGAATGAAAAAATTTTCCCCCCGTCATTACTTCTAGCTGTATATCCATTACTGCCACTTGCCCAGATTGTTTGTTCATTTACTACACTTAAACCCCTTAGGCTGGTTTCCGTACCTTGGGTAAGAATTATAACCGGGTCTGGTGTTTGAGCAAGGCCCATTTTAAAAAATAAAATCAAGAGAATGAAAAGTGGTCTCATTTTATGACAAAAGCATTTGGAATTTTGAAGAAGGATGGAGCAATGGGAGAGAAGTCAATTTCAGTAACCTCGTAAGTAACCACAAGCCCCTCATCATCAATTTGCATTTTTAATACTGTACCTTCTTTATACCCAATAGAAATTGGGATAGGTACAGTTACTTTATTTACTTCAGTTTGAATATCAAATCTTGAAGGGGGAAGAACAATCTCATTTGTTACCCAGAGGTACGTTTCTGATTCACTTCTGACAAAACCCGAGCGAAGCACTGCTAATTTTTTACACACATATCCAAGAATAGTATCGGTATCATGGGTATGTTCCACTGTAGGAGAAAAATGATCGGGCATTTCTCTTTTTAAAATTTCACTTGCATTATCCAGATCGCTGTATACAGCTTCGAATGCTATTTTTTTTATACCGTCTAATTGCCAGGCTTTTTTTACCTCTGTATCCAGCAAGATATTTCCTTTGCTCAATCCGCCGGTTTCAACCATGCGAAATTTAGTACCTGAAAACCAAACTTCAATTTTAGTAGGGGAAAAGTCATAAAACAACTTCAAGTCATTAGGATGTTCTGCCCTTGCAGATGCTTCATAAATGATTTTGCCTTGAAAAACAGGAACATTTTGAACGGTGTTTGTTACCGTAGGCTCAGGAACAACGGGGTTTTCAGCTTCTTGTTTACAAGAAACAAGTAAACTGCACATGAGTAATACAGCTATAGTTATTTTCTTCAGGAAATTGAACATAGTCTGCAAAGATAAAAAAGAAGTATGCAGCTTTATCGTAGTTGAGTGAATGATTGCATGGTAGTGTAAATATCTTTTTTTACTTCGGGTTTTA
>JBJXHH010000101.1:0-8218 GCA_046160675.1 Chitinophagales bacterium | reverse complement strand
CAAGCAATGGATGATCTAAGACAAACACCGGATGATCTCGCACAAACTCAGGATGTTGTAACACAAAGTGAGCATGCTCTAACTCAAAATCAGGATGCTATAACACAAACTCAGTACGCCATAACACAAAGGCAGGATGATGTAACACGAAGTGATGATGGCTTAACACAAATGGAGGATGCTCTATCATAAACGCAGGATGACGTAACACAAAAGAAGGATGCTCTAACATAAAGTGCGGATGGTGCAACACGAATGCTGGATGACGTAAGATGAATGACGGCAGTGTTTTACTTAGGGTGTGTTAAATTTTATTCCTTTTACCTGTGCATATTGAGGTGATGATGCGCCGAAGAGGGATTTAACGTAGGCTTTTACTTCGGAGGCGATGATGACAAGGCCGGTGGTTTCATTGTATAACATATCGTTTCGACTGATGCGGGAATTGGAAACGTCTGTGGCTGCTGAAACTACGTTTGTGTTTGCTGCGGCGAGGCTGTCACGATAGGTTTTGAGCCCGTTAATCTGCAGGTCGGCTTCGTTAGGATTGTAGCCGGGTTGTGCGGAGAGGATGTTTAGGATGTCGGACAGATGTTGTACGAGGTTATCGTAACTCTGTTGTGAAACAGATGTTGTGTCTGTTACGGGTTCGCCGGGTGCGGGTGGTGTGATGGTTCCTGCACGGGAACCACGAATTTTTCTCACCAGAGTATTTACATCAGCTACTACTTGTTTGTCAACTGCTGATGCTTTTGTGGCGGAGAGTATTCTTGTTGCCAAAGAGCGCAGGGTGGAGAATGCGGTGATTCGGGCGTTTGTTTTGTCGATGCGGATGCCTTCTTTTGTACTTACATCGTCAATTGCGTTTTGTGCATTTGTTTTGAGTGTGTTGAGTGACGCTACAGTTAATGCTGCTTTTGCAGGATTGTATATTGCGCCATAAGCTGTTACATAGGAGATGAGAAGGCTGAGGTTTGCAACGTTTTTTGCATGACCTACTTCTGAATTGCTGGCCATATTGATTTGATTTTGATTTGATATTTTAAACGGAAGCTGACAGGATTTTAGTATGAGGGATTTGTAAATTTTTTGTCAGGTTAGGGTTAGGGGAGTTTTCGGTTGGCAGTGGGAAGATTGAAGGCATCCCCCTACCCCCTTTATAAGGGGGAAGAAAGAACTGGTTACCCTCCTTCGCTGAAGCTACGGAGGGTAAGAGTGGAAAAATTTCTGCGGGGTTTCTTGTATATTTCCAGAAAAGTATTTACACCTTTAACTACAATTTACCCGATATGCAAAAACTCTCTTTCCTTTTTGTGTTTCTCTTTTCTGTAATACGTATGCAAGCGCAGGTGCCCACCGGGCCAAGCATAGCATGGCAGCGGTGTTATGGGGGGAGTGAAAACGATTTCTTTCGTGATGCACTATTAACAACAGATGGAGGGTTTTTAACCAGCTTATACACGGTTTCTTATGATGGTGACCTTGAGGGTGTAGAGTCTCCTTTCGGCTGGGTAATAAAATTTGATTCTGTTTTTAATATTCAGTGGCAAAAACATTACGGTTATGGCGCAATGGAATGTGCAATAGAACCCTTGAAACTCGTAGAAGTTGAGGATGCATATTTTTTTGCCGGACCGGGAGGTTATGAGGCATGCCCAGGAGCTCAAGGAAGTAATGATTTTCAATTAATGAAAACAGATTCAAACGGCGAAGTACTTTGGCAGCGCAATTACGGCAGCCCAGGTTATGAAACATTCAACGATATGATTCCTACGCAAGATGGTGGGTTTTTGATTACGGGGCAGAGTTCAGGCGTTGGAGGTGACATACCATTAAATTATACCGCAGACGGGCTCACACATGACGCAATAGTAATAAAAACAGACAGCGCCGGAAATATTATTTGGTTAAAAATTCTTGGCGGCACTGGCGATGATAACGTAATGGGTGATGCATTAGAAATAGAACGGGGCTATTAAACCTTAAATATAGAATCATACTCTAATGACTATGACCTTGCAGGCACAAGCTTGGCAGGCAGAAAACGTTTGATAGTAAAATTAGACAGCCTGGGAGATATTGCAGCAAAAAACATCATCTCAGGTGAAGATGACCTGTATTCTTATGGCGGACATGAATACATACAAAGCGGAAACAACATGTTGCTGGCAGAAGCTGCAAATGCTGATTCAGAAATGTTTCCCGGTTATGGTGAAGAAGATGGGGCGATAGCAGTATTTGACACTGATCTGAATCTTGCAGAAATAAAAAACTTTGGGGGAACACATCCGGATTTTTTATACAGGGTTGAAGCAGATATTTATAAAAACCTTTATTTATTAGGCATCAGTTATTCTATAGATAATGATTTACCGGGGAATTATAATGACGGCAATAATTCAGATTATTGGGTCATGAAAACTGACAGCAGTTATAATGCGATCTGGAGCAGAAATTTTGGCGGCAGTTATTCGCTTGGGGAAACCGGGGGTTCATATTTTGAAGGAGATTTGATATTAAAAGATAATATGTTATATGTATTTCTGAAATCACTTTATGACATTACTTTACCTGATTACGATATACAATGCGGACATGCGCCGGACAGCCACGATGCATGGATCGTTGCGTTTGATTTAACAACAGCAATTACAGACTCTGAACAAATACTTTTTAAATCATATCCTAATCCCGTAGCAAGTGAATATATTATTGAAGCATTAAATAAAACTCCACAGCAATGTATAGTATCTGTTATTGATATACAAGGCAGAATTGTGTACCGCAAAGAATATGAAAACACAAACAATTTTATTGTGCCGATGCAGCACTTACCGGCAGCAGGATATTTAATACAAATTGTTTCTGAGAATAAAGATATTTTTCATGTGAGTGTGCTCAAAAAATAATGAACACAATAAATATTTTTTATACCTTTAAAAACAAATAACCCTCTATGCAAAAACTCTTTTCTTTTTCTCTCTTTTACTTCTGCGTATTATCTACGCAAGCACAAGTACCTACCGGGCCAAGCATAGCCTGGCAGAGGTGTTATGGGGGGGGTGGGACTGACTCGTTTGTTGATGCAGTTATTACTTCTGATGGCGGCTTTGCTGCAATTGCCGAATTTGGAAGTACAGATGGGGACATGGCAGATCAGGACAGCCTGCTTTATCCGGCAACCTTAATGAAGTTTGATTCTGACATGAATTTACTATGGTGGAGAAATTATGGGGGCACTACTTATGGCTGTGGTTTTACTGACTTGTTAGAAAGCGATGAAGGGGGCTTTATAGTAGGTGGATTGAGTGGCGATACAGATGGTGATTTTGGAGAAAATTATGGTTCCTTGGATTTTATTTTACTGGAAACGGATGTTGACGGGGATATACTTTGGAGCAAGCATTACGGGAGCCCCGGGCTTGAAGATTTTGGAAATTTTATACAAACACAGGATGGGGGATTTCTCATAACCGGAACAAGCACAAGCAGTGGAAACGATATTCCTTTTCATTATTCGGGAGGCATGGGTACAACAGATGCGATTATATTCAAAACAGATAGTATTGGAAATTTACAATGGTTAAAAAATTTAGGCGGCAGTGAGTATGACGGATTTTTAGGCGATCCGGTTGAAATCAGCAGAGGGCAATATATTCTTAGCATAGGATCAAACTCAGAAGATCATGACCTTGCCGGATGCGGAATAAGCGGACCAAAACGCTGGATATTTCAAATGGACAGTATGGGTAATATCACTAAGGAAAATTTTATTTCTCCATTTGAGCATTTACAAAATGCAGATGGAGAAACTACGTTGAATCAATTTAAAGTTACACCTGTAAGTCAGGGCAATGCATATTCTGTTTTATTTCCAGCAGAGCCGGGTCATATGGATGAAGAGGGTGCTATAGCTTTTTTCGATACTGCATTATTAGAATTAGTTGACATGAAGCAATGGGGCGGGAGTGGATATGACGGGTTTAGAAAATCATGCAGAGATGAGAACGGAAACTATTATTTTTTAGGATTCAGTAATTCAACAGATTACGACTTGCCGGGTAATTATAATGATGGAGAAGCATTTGACTATTGGCTTTTAGCTACTGACAGTAATTTTGTTACCCTCTGGAGCAGAAATTTTGGTGGCTCTGACCCATGTGGGGATTTAGGTTGTTCTGGTTTTGTCGGAGATATAATTTATAAAGACAATATTATATACGTTTTTACCAAAAATGTTGTTCCGGAAATTTTACCTGATTTTGATATAGAATGCGGGCATGCTAGCGTCTACGGTAGTTTTGGCTATACAGATGCCTGGTTAGTAGCATTCGACCTTTCTACAGCAATTCAGCAGAACCCCATAGAATCACAAACATTTTCTATCTACCCAAACCCCGCATATGATGAAATAATAATAGAACCATCAATAAAAGAAAATAAACAAATACAAATAATCATTACTGATATAAACGGGAAGCAAATATATTCAGCAGATCATTTTCAAAATGAACAAATGAAAATAAATACCGAGAAATTTCAAGCAGGAGTATATTTAATTACAATTAAAAGTGACACAAGCATTTATGAGCAAAAAATAATTATTCAATAACCCAAAACTATAAATTATGAAAACCAAATTCGCCTTTCTATTTTTCCTTGCAGTACAAATTTGCAAAATATACACACAAACTTTTACATGCACAACTCCATTCATTACTTCAGATTGGACATGCTTAGGTCCTTTCGAATATCCCACAGACAATCAAATGGGGCGGGTAGTTTCACTATGGGTTAATCCTGAAAACACAGATCATATACTTGCAGGCACAAGAGCAAGCAGTTTATGGGAAACTACAGACGGCGGTGACCATTGGCAAAATATATTGAGTTACCAGTTTCCGGCCACAGGGGTATGGAGCATAGCTGCATATGCAGATGGAAGCGGGTATAATTATTATCTCTCTACAATGTTTAATGGCTCAGACAGGACGATACATAGTTTAGGAATGATGTATTATGACTACTCAGAGGATGAATGGGTGCAGGTAAGTGATTTTCCGGATTATAGCGGCACTGCTTACGACTTTAAATTAGAAGGGGTAATTGATAACGAGCTAAAGAACCGGAAATTTTTTGTAAGACCCGGAACTTCAGAACTTTGGGTTGGAAACAGCAGGAATTTTTTTCGCTGGGATATGTCAACCAATACATGGATTGATGATGTATATCCCGGCAGCTATCCTGTAGTAAACTTAGATGATGACGGTGATGCATCTGCTGAACTCCACCAGGTGAATGAAGTGGATTTTGCACCCTGGGATAATACAATGGCAATACTGTCACCTGCAAGTGCAGAAGATGGGGATCTTCTGTTTACAGCAAATGCAGACGATGTAGATCCGGACTGGACATCAATGTATATTCCTTTCACAGGATTGTTCACTGTTGATGAACCTGCTGGAGATACATATCGTATGACCTGTAGCGCAAGCATCCCGCAGTACAGTGATGCATACGTATTTGCAAATTATTTGATAATACGATCAGACGGTAGTACGGAACAATACAACAGATTATTCAAATATCTTCTACCTGTTCCGGGTGGATCAGCCTATCCTACTTTGGTGAACTACTGGGATGTTACAAATGATTTTATTACATATACTGACTATGACCTGGCGGAAAACCTATTGGTTTTTCCAGATCATCCAGAACAATTTATTATTGGAAATAATACTACTGCCCTTTTTAAAGGTACAATACCTCTTTCAGGCTCTTCCATCACTATGGGTTATGTATCTGTCCAAAACGGTTCTTCTGCCAGCTTAACACATACTGACATAAGGGACATAGCCTTTATAAATAATAGTATGGGCGAGGCTGATTTGTTATTTATCGCTACAGATGGAGGTGTTAGTAAAACGTCAGATATATATGGACTGATACCCGATAGTAATAATGATGATATCAGTAAATGGCAAAATATCAATGGCTATGGATTTACCATTACAGAGTTTAACGGATTTAACAACTCAGAACTGGAAGGGCATCAAACCTGGGCTGCTGCACCTGACGGTAATAGTTTTTTGTACAGTAATTTATTAACTGATGATGAAGCATTTTTCACAAACTATCCCGGGGGTGATGGTTATGATGTTGCCATATCTGACGAAGATTTTCCAAAGGCGATTTTTAATAGTAATTCAAATGGTACTAAGAGCCCTTCATTTTTTTCTGACCACGATATTGACAACCTGTCTTTACTACCATCATCAAATCCAACTGTTCCAAAATCAAAAAAAAGCAGTTGCACCGATTGTGAGGTATGTCCCTGGAACTGCCTGGAGTCCAACTTTTCGCTGAAACCATTCAACTTTGAAATGGATAACGACGGCGAATATTTATGGACGGGAACATCAGACCTCTTCAGAAATGCTGACCCGTTTACAACTCCTACTGACGGTGATTGGATAGCGATGAGTAAAACGTATATTACACTTGCAGACCCTGATGTTGATGATTTGGCAAATTTGGACGTAATTACTTATAACCCTATAACTGCTTATGAAAAAGTAGATGATTTTCCATTAATTGGTGAAACACGAATGTACTATTCCACAAAAGAAATTAAACATGATTATGTATATACAAATCCTGATGATGTTGACGTATTTGAAGAAATAAAATTGGTAAAGGCTACATATAATACAACAACTATCCCTCCAACACTTTTCGCAATAAACATCACCCCATCTGTTGATGAAGATGCCGGCACAGGAACATACAATCAAATAGATTATAGTTTTATTACCGGGATGGCAATAGACAAAACGAACCCGCAGGAGATATGGGTATGTTTTGGGAGTAATTCACTTGGAGGGTTAAACAGAATTTTGGATTATACATTAGGTGAGAACCACAACGCCAAAAAAGGCAGAGTCTATTACTCACCTGACGGCGGCGATACATGGCAAAATAAATCCGATGGGTTACCCAATTACCCCGTTCTCAACCTCTGCTACTGGGAAGGCAGCGACGACATCCTCTTCGCAGGAACAGATGTAGGTGTTTATGTTTGGAACAAAACAGAAGACCAATGGGAGTGTTTTGACACCGGAGACCAAATGCCGTATGCAAGTGTGAATGATTTAGAAATTAATTACTGCACTATGAGCCTTCGTGCAAGCACTTTTGGTTTCGGCATCTGGGAAACCCCACTCCCTGTATTAACATCAGCCCAGCAAAAACCCATCATCATAAACACCGATATAACCTGGACACAAGACATGGATGCAAAAACAGATATTATTATAGAATACCCTGGAAGTTTAACCATAGATGACTGCGAAATACGCATGCCTGAGAACGGGAAAATAACTGTGAAGCAGGGGGCAAGGCTTGATGTAAAAGACAATGCCCGCATAACAAACCATTGTGCATACTGGAATGGTATTTTTGTGGAGGGAAACAACAACAAAAACCACCCTGCGGCAAGCCTTGCCACATCGGGGATTTATCCAAGCGTTTCTGATGATCATGCTGTGGTGTATGTGAGCAATGGCTCCATTATTTCAAACAGCCTCAATTGTATTTACACTGCAAACAGCGGCTCAAGAAGAGGCGGCATAGTGATAGGTGATAACGCTACGTTTAAAAACAACGCTGTAAGCATTAACCTTGGCAAGTTTGACCGGCCCGATGCAAGCGGCAACTATGATACAGATGATGACAATATCTGTTCTTTTTCTAACTGCGCATTTACTGTTGACATAGACAACCTGTCTCCGCAAACCACCACAGACCATCATGTAAAACTGAATGATGTAGACGGCGTTGTGTTCAGCGGCTGCACATTTGAAGGTATTATTGACATAGAGGGAGTTGACGATGAGGGGATCAGTGTAAGTGAAGGGATATTCAGCACCAACGCAACATATTCTGTTTACAGCACCTTTGCAGATTGTGTGCTACAGGACCTGTCCAGCTTCAGCGGATTTTTCAGGGCGATAGAAGCCGCCAATACAGCAAACCCGCTCTTAGATATTGTAATTACATATACAACGTTTACAAACAATACAAGGGGTATATTGTTAAGCGGGGTAAATCACTCTGAGATTTTGGGCAATACATTTGAAATCCCGGATCATGCAACAGATAATTGTTATGGAATCTATCTTGAAAGTTGCAAAGATTATCATGTGGAAGAAAACACATT
>JBJXHH010000100.1:0-3058 GCA_046160675.1 Chitinophagales bacterium | reverse complement strand
TTTATTTTTACTCCATGAATAAAATTCGTTTCTGGTCTATTACAGTTTCTTTAGCCGGGTTTCTCTTCGGGTTTGATGTTGTTGTGATCTCCGGGGCTGATAAAACATTGCAGCAGTTATGGGGTACTTCCAATGTTTTTCATGGATTTGTGGTAATGGCGTCAGCCCTATGGGGAACGGTAATAGGAGCCATGTTCGGCGGAATTCCGGCCAATAATTACGGAAGAAAGAAAACACTCATCGGCATTGGTGTTCTATTTTTTGTTTCCTCCATTTGTTCTGCCGTTGTGAATGATCCTTATACTTTTGCTTTCTTCAGGTTTATCGGTGGATTGGGAATAGGCGCATCCACTATTGCAGCGCCTGCCTATATCTCAGAGATTGCCCCGGCACTCAAGAGGGGGCGGCTGGTTGCCATGTATCAACTGAGTATTGTTACGGGTATTTTGATTGCATTCCTTTCGAACTATTTACTCACTAATACCGGCGACAATGCCTGGCGATGGATGCTTGGTGTTGCTGCATTTCCTTCTTTTATATATACTGTCGCCATGTTTTTACTTCCTGAAAGCCCCCGCTGGCTGGCTATTAAAGGGAGGGTGGTTGAGGCGGGAAAAATTTTAAAAATGATAGATCCCGTGGCGGATGTCAAATCGATTGTTGCTGAAGTGCAAGTAGAAAATATTACCCGCCATGAAAATATTTTTATGAAGAAATATAAGCCAGTATTTATGCTTGCTTTTTTTGTTGCTTTCTTCAACCAGTTTTCTGGAATAAATGCAGTGTTGTATTATGCGCCAAGAATTTTTGAAGAGGCGGGGCTGGGAAACAGTTCTGCCATGCTGAGCAGTGTAGGCATTGGAGTGATCAATGTGATCTTCACATTGATAGGAATGTCTTTGATCGATCGTTCTGGCAGAAAACAACTCATGTATATCGGTTCCCTGGGATATATCATTTCCCTGGCGCTTGTATCACTTTCGTTTTTTTTCAACTGGGGAGGATCAGCAGTTCCTGTTTTTCTTTTTGTTTTCATTGCAGCTCATGCAATAGGGCAGGGCACTGTCATCTGGGTTTTTATTGCTGAGATATTTCCAACGCATTTACGGGCATCGGGGCAAGCTTTCGGGTCATCGGTTCATTGGGTGCTTGCAGCATCTATCCCCTCCCTCATCCCATTTCTTTTCTCTGAAGTTGGCGCCGGGATCGTTTTTGCTTTCTTTGCTTTTATGATGATCCTTCAATTCCTGTGGGTGAAGTATAAAATGCCTGAAACCAAAGGCAGAACGCTGGAAGAAGTGAGCAGGGGATTGATTCAATGAAAAAACAAATCCTTTGTATTTTATTTGTACTTTCAAAATGGTTTACCGGTTTAAAACCGAGTTATGAAGACAAAAAGAATTTTTTTTATTGGAGTGATCCTCGGAGGCCTGCTTGGTTGGATGTTGGGGTTTCTCCGCTTTCCTTATGTTGAAAGGAATTCTTCTTTTCTATTGGGTTTTATTCTATCCTTCACAATTATTTTATTGCTGCTTTATACAGTTTCACTTTTCAAGAGAAGCAGAGTAAATAATGTAAATACAGTACAGGGGAAAAATAATTTCATGCCCCTGCTCATATTCATTATAGCTGCAGCAGGCGTTATATTGAGTGTACTCCTATTTAAGCAAAACACATCGCTTAAAACACAACTCACCGGGCAGGAAAATAAAGTAAGGGACTTATCCAAAATGATTGAAACTGCTGGTTCGGGAAATATTGCCGGTTTGATGAACAACATTTTGGATGAGATATCGGCTGAGTTAAAAACCGAAGGGATGTTGAGTGATTCAATGATCAATAAAATAGCATCATTAAGTTACTCTTTTAAGCCCTATACGTATTTTGAAGGTGACAGCCTCTCTGAAAAAAAGATGAGTCCCGAAAGGGGACAATTATTGATTGCTTTGCTTTTACTAGATATTGATTCAGCTTCTTTCTCTAAGATAAAAAACAAGGTAACATTTGCCGGCGCCAATTTGAATGGTGCCGATCTGCATGGAGTTGACTTGAGTTATGCTGATTTACAAGGGGCGCATTGTAAAGAAACTATTTTAAGCGGGGCAAATCTCAAAGGCATTAACCTGAGTGATGCAAATTTGTATGCAGCGAAACTAGATTCAGCAGAGTTATCCGTGGCAGATTTGAAAAGAACTGATTTAAGCTGGGCGGTTTTCCATGGTGCTGACTTAACACGGGCTGATTTGAACGGCGCCTTTATGAAAAATACACAATTCATTTCGGCTGAACTGTCTTATGCCAAAATACAGTGGGCGAGCGCTGAAGGAACAATTTTTCACAAGGCAAATCTTGAGAACGCAAACCTGATGGGCACCAACCTGGAAAAAGTGAATTTGAGCCAGGCGAATTTGCATAAAGCGGATTTGCGATTGGTGAAATTAAAAGATGCGAATGTATTTGATGCAGAAATGAACCGGGCAATTGTTGATTCTACCTGGGCAGATAGCCTGGTTATATGGCGTTTGACAAATACAAAAGAAATCCTGCAGAAATATCAACTCAAAAATGATACAGCAGATCAATGGAAAAACCCTTTATTCCGGCTGAATAAAAAAGATGAAGATTAGAGGCAAGCGCAGGGGTTGATACTTTAGGTATGGAACGGTCGGACGTTCTGACGGTTTGCAGATTTGCGATGGGCGAGTTTTTCAGCACAAATGTTCATTCGGAGAACTGCACTTTCTTTACCACAAAAACTGTCTGCGAAGTACGAATTGAAAATCAGCGAAGCTAAACCCCGCCTATTGCCAATGTGCCGTTTTGTGTTCGTGTTTTATTAATATACCCTTTCAAATGTTTTCCCATTGAATTTGTATACAGCACCTGGATTTCCACCACAAAATAGCAACTCGCCTTTTTTGTTTTTGAAAATAGTCAAAACGCCCGGCATGCCATCTTTTTCTGTGAAGTTTGAAAATGATTTTCCATCGTATCGCCAAACACCTGAATAAACTGTTGCAAACCACATGTTTCCCTCTTCGTCTTCGGCAATCGAGAA
>JBJXHH010000099.1:0-9643 GCA_046160675.1 Chitinophagales bacterium | reverse complement strand
GGAGGCACACCGGGCGGGGAGAAAAGTGTATGAAAAATATGTGCGGGACTGGGCAGGCGAACGCCTGCTATATAATTCGGCCATTTCCGTGCAGCAACGCAGCACCCTGCAGATAACCATTAAAGACACTGTGAAAACTGCCCGGCCTGCAATTGAGTCTGCACCATTTGTAGATGTAGAAGCCCGCAAAGGCGCCCGCATAGTGATTGAATGCAGGGTAAACGGCGACAGCAGCAGGGCAAGCATACATCCTGATGCTGATGAGGTGGAAGTGCGCTACACGGTAGCCACCACAGTGCCCGCTTCACCGGCTGACTGCAATCTTACGGAAACAAGCACCAAAGCAAAGTTTACACTGGAACTTGACATAGCCGATGCGGGGAAAAAATTCAATGGCTTCTTCCGCTGGAAAAACACGACAGACAAAAGCAAAAGCGGCCCCTGGAGTTTACTGGTGAGTACTACGATTACGAATTAGGGGGTTTGTTAGTATTCTCCCTCATGTTTCCAACTCCTATAAAAAAATATTTCCATATAACTCTCTGGAGTTTGATGTGCATCTGTGCGAGGGCTTCGTTTTCTATCAAAGAAAGAATGTATCTCTCAAAAAAAAAGTTATACCTCATTCACTTATTTTCAGCACTACGTTCCCTTTTTTTCTGCCTGTATCAACGTAGCGGTGTGCTTCTATTGCTTCACTCATCGGGAAGGTTTTATCAATTACGGCAGAGTATCCGCCTTTTTCAAACAACTCTTTCAACAAGTACAATTGTTCTTTTCTCTCTGCGGCTATTTCCATACCTCCCACTGTTTTGTATATGCCTTCCTTGTTCAGCAACCCGGCGCATTGTTTTTTAGTGGTTTTGCCCACTGCGTCAAAAACAATATCAAATTGTTTTGAGTGTTTGGTAAAATCTTCTTTGTCATAAAGAAGGATGTTCTCCACCCCCAACTTTTTAATAAGTTCAGCGCCGGCAGAACTGCACACTGCGCTTATGTTCGCTTTATAATGCCTTGCTATTTGTATAGCAGCAACACCTACAGCGCCTGTAGCGCCAATAATCAACACAGTTGGGTTTTCTTTTTTTGTTATCCCTGCTTTTTCTAAAAAATGAATTGCTGTTTGTCCGCCGAATACAATAGCTGCAGCTTCATCAAAAGAAGCATTTGCCGGTTTTATACTTACAGCGCCATTTCCTTTCACACAGATGTATTCAGCATAGGTACCGAATTGAAAGCCCGTCATCCCAAACACTTCATCACCGGTTTTAAAATTTGAAACCCCCTCTCCTGCTTGCTCTACTATACCAGAATATACAGTACCTAGTATTTTCTTTCTTGGTTTTGTAATGCCAAGAACCAGGCGCATAACAAATTTCATAAAGCCATGAACATCCAGCGCCCTCACCCTTACATCGCCTGAGTTAACAGCGGTGGCCATGATCTTTACAAGGATTTCATTTGTTTTTGGTACAGGTTTTTCAATATCCCTGATCTGTAAAACTTCAGGCGGGCCATATTTTGTACATATTACTGCTTTCATAATTATTCTAGTTTGTTATGGAACGTATTCTCTTTCACAAGTTCAAAGAAACTTTCATCACCAGGTTATAACATCAAAAATAAATCTATTACATGTATGCTTTCTATTGATAATTATTTTCCATCATCTCCTGCTTAAAAAATTCCTATCATTGTAGCATTCATTTATGCAGGGGCAAACTCACTTTGATATAATAGTGATAGGCGCAGGTTCTATGGGTTCTGCAGCTTGTTACTATTTAGCAAAGCAGGGCGCAAATGTGTTGGCGCTGGAACAGTTTATTATGCCGCATGGATTGGGTTCTCATGCCGGGCAAAGCCGCATCATCCGCAAGGCATATGCGGAACACCCCGATTATGTGCCGCTGCTGCAGCGGGCGTATGAAAACTGGAAACACCTGGAGGAGATAAGCGGGATGCAAGTATATTTTAAAACGGGATTGCTCTACAGCGGTAAGTCTGAGAGTACCTGGATGCAGGGCGTAAAATCTTCGGCGGAAAAATATCAGATAGAGGTGAACAGTGTTTCGGTGCAGGAAGCGCAGCAGCGTTTTTCAACTTGTGCCCTACCCTCTTCCCATGAAATTCTTTTTGAACCCGATGCAGGGTTTGTTACACCCGAAAAAGCAATCAGCCTGTATATTGAAAAAGCAAAACAACTCGGCGCCGTAATAAAAACACAAACACCGGTTTTATTTTGGGAAAAAACGGAAGATGGTTATGTTGTGCATACGCAGAAAGAAAAATTCTTTTCAAAAAAATTAGTGATAACTGCCGGTCCCTGGGCAGGAAAACTTATGCCGCTGCTGCAACCACAACTCACAGTTACAAGACAAGTAGTTGCCTGGGTGAATATGAAAAACAGAGATGCTCTTGCGTTGGGGAAATTCCCCTGCTGGATCATTGCAGATGAAAACATGCCGGGTATTTTTTACGGGTTTCCTGTATTGCCTGAAGAAATTTTCGGCGAACCTATAGGATTTAAACTTGCGCATCATTATGCTGCCGAAAAAACGGATGCTGATAGCATAAACAGGACAACAACTGCTCATGACGAAAAGAATATCTTGTATGCACTTGATCAATTTTTCCCGGGTAGTTATCAGTCTACCCATGTAGTGAAAACCTGTTTGTACACTAACACTCCCGACGAACATTTTATCATTGATTACCTGCCGGGGCATCATAAAGATGTTGCCATGGCAGCGGGTTTCAGCGGACACGGGTTTAAGTTTGCCAGCGCTGTAGGAGAAATTTTGAGTGATCTTGTTCTGAAAGGAAAAACTGACTTGCCCATCGGGTTTTTGAGGGCGGGGAGGTTTGTTTAGGTTACAAAAAAAGGTAAAACCGATGCATGCCGGTTTTACCTTGTGTAATAAATTCTGCGTTTGCAATTACTTCGCCAATACAACTCCATCCACTACATGCACCCATCCATTAGAGGCCCGCACTGAACCTATAATTTTTGCTTCATCAACATATACATCTGATCCTTTTACATGCATGGTAACCGACTTGCCATCCACCATTGAAAGAGTTTGCCCATCACTGAAAAATGAAACATCTAAAGCAGATGTAGTTACATGATGGTATAACACATCCTGCAAGGCAGATTTGTTTTCCGGCTTGAGTAGGTTATCTACTGTTCCTGCAGGGAGTTTTGCAAAAGCATCATTTGTAGGCGCAAACACCGTGAATGGGCCTGCATTTGAAAGTGCATCTACAAGGTCTGCCGCCTGAATGGCTGCAACCAAGGTTGTGTGATCAGCTGAACCTACTGCAACTTTTACAACGTCTTTTTGCGAAACGTCATCCTGAACGGCTGATTGTCCTGATTTTTTGTCGGCAGCAGCATCTGAAACTGTGGTTCCACCTGTTTTTTCAGTTTCGCCGCAACTGCTTGTGAGTAATAACAGCACTGCTGCTATACAATAATGGCTAATGATTTTTTTCATAACAATAGTTTATTTTCCAAAGGTCGAATTATTGGGGTTCTCAAAGAGTGAGTTAAGTCATTTTTTGGGGTGATAATAGTTCTATAAACAAAAGAGCCGGCAGATGACCGGCTCTCTTTTTTTACAGAATACTTTTTACTTCATCAAACCATTCAATAACTGGTTGATGATCTTCATGTTTTTATTTCCACCACCGAACATACTCATGATAGAGTTTACAAGGCCGCCGCCGGATTTATTATTCAATTGGTTGAGCATGTCATTCACATTCAATCCACTGTTTTGCGCATTCTTCACTCTGCCATTCAGCATATTCATAACAATAGGTATGGCCATGAGGGCAAGCTGTTGTGCAGAATTTTTTGACAGGCCGAGTTTACTCATCAGGTTCTCAGCAACAGGAGTTTTCAGGCTATTCACAATGGTAGCATCATCCGCAGTATGGTTACCTGAAAACAACTCTTTCACAACATCAAGATTTCCACCCTTCATCTGTTGCATAATGGTGCTTATGATAGTTTGTGAAGTAATACCGTTCATTTTATCCGGCTCAATTTTTTGAGCATCAGGGATATTGTGGGAAAGCCCTGCCAGGTTTTCCTGGGCAAGTTTTAATAATTGTTCAAGCATTTTTTAATTTTTTTCGTTTAAGGATGGGTCAGTCACCCGTTAATGCCGAAAGATAGTAAAAATGAATATCATCAAATTGAACATCGCCGGGTTTGTTTTTTTTCAGGCGTAACATCTGCCATTCATTCGTAGGTGTTATCCACTGCCATTCTCCTGTTTTATCTTTCATTTTTATCGGCATGTTGAAGTCTTTCACATCAGTTTGCCACCTGTACCATACTTCCAGTTTTCTGCCCTTTTTTTCAAGCCAATATTCTAAAACCGGTGGCGTTGGGTAGCGAAGATATTGGTCAAATATTTTTGAAAGGTCTTTTCCTGATCTTGTGCTGATATAATTTTCTAGTTGCTGTGTTGTAATTGTTTGCAGGGCGAAATCTGTTTGAATGCCTTTGATGATAGCAAACCATACACTATCATTATTTATAACATGCCGCAAAGTGTGCATGAGTAAAAACCCTTTATCATAAATATCATCTCCCTCATTGTTCACATCATAGTCTCCTATCACCGGCTTTGCATTGCCAACCTGGCTTTTTCTTGCATTCGTATATGCAATTGCTTTTTCATAACCGAACAAACATTCCACATACAATGCTTCGCTGTAAGTACAAATGCCTTCATGAATCCAGAGGTCAGCAATATCTTTCACACTTACATTGTTGCCCCACCATTCATGCCCGCTTTCATGAATGATGATATAATCCCATGTCATACCTATTTGAGAATAATCATACCCAGCATAACCTGTAAGGTATTTGTTTCCGTAAGCTATGCCGCTTTGATGTTCCATGCCGAGGTAGGGGGTTTCTATCAAGGCAAAACCATCTTTATAGAAAGGATATTTTCCAAGATATTTTTCAAAACAACCCATCATCGGTTTCACCTGTTCAAAATGTTTTTTTGCTTTTTCAAGATTATAGTCCAGCACATAATATTCAAGGTCTAATTTTTCACCATCTACTATGCTGGTATAAGAATCAGCAAAACGAACATAGTTGCCAATATTAATAGAGACATTATAATTATTGATAGGATAACTTACAAACCAATCGAATTGCCTGTAACCGTTTTGTGCTGAATGTTTTTTTCGCAAGTTTCCATTGCTAACACATAAAAGATCTTCCCTGCAAAGTGTTCTTATCATCATGCTATCAGGCTCATCACTCAGGTGATCTTTGTTGGGCCACCAAACACTGGCACCAAGCCCCTGGCAACTTACAGCCACCCAGTCTCTTCCCTGCGCATCTTTTGTAAAAGTAAATCCTCCTTCCCAGGGTGGGTTTTTTGCTATTTGCGGATTGCCTGAATATACCACTTCTATCATCGCCTTGTCTCCCTTCATGATTTTCTCATCAAGGTTTATAAAAACCGCATTGAATTGCCTGTTGTAAACAACAGTTTTATCTTTAAAGAGTATCCTGTCTATCTGCAAATTTTCAAACAAGTCAATCTGTATTCTATCAAAATCTTCCGTTGCTGTAAAATACATTTTGTTGCTGCCTGAAATGTGTTTATTTTCTATATCAACTTTTATAGTAAGATCATAAAACGTTACATCATAACAACTGCGCAGGGAGTTCAGCATACCCCGGAGTGTGTCAGCTTTTGTGTATGTTCTTACCGGCGTAAGGAATTGCGCTGAGGTAAGTTGAACCATCAGTAAACAGGCGAAAAAAACCTTCATTTTCATACTGCAATGTTACAAACATCTGCCCTCACCCACCTCGTTTTTAACGCATTTTAATTCAGGGTGAAAATTTGATTTTTTAATAAATAGTTCTATTTTTGAAAACCCAAACGTATGAAACTATGAAAACATTTTATCTTACTAGCTGCTTTCTCCTTTGCATCGTTGCTCGCCTTTTTGCTTATGATCCCGGTGAGTTTTTGTTTGACGAAACAAGAATCATCAAATTCAGTTTCACTTTTTACCAAGAGGATTACTGGCAGCAATTGCTGGATTCAAGACACACAGAAACTTATATTAAAGGCGACCTGCATATTGATGACATTTCAGTTTCCAGCGTTGGTGTAAGGCTTAAAGGGCAATCATCCTGGCAAATACCCACAAATAAAAAATCCATTAAAATTGACATTGATGAATTCCTTGACCAAGAATTTGACGGACTCGATAAAATGAACCTGAACAATGGTTTCAGCGACCCTACTTTTCTTCGGGAAAAAATATTTTATGACTACTGCAAGGAGATAGGCATTTCTGCTCCACGGGCAAACTTTGCGGTTGTATATATAAATGAAACATACTTCGGGCTTTATACATTAGTTGAAGAAGTTGAAAAGAAATTTTTAGATAACCATTTTGATGATATTGACGGTAACCTTTATAAAGGCGACCCCGAGGGTGACCTTTCATACTACGGAGAAGCTCCTCATGAATATAAAAAAAGATATACAGTGGAAACCAACCGGGAAGATCATGACTGGACAGACCTGATTGAACTTATAAAAAAAATTAACTTGAGTGAAGCAGATAAATTTGAGCAACAAGTTGCAGGCAACTTATACATCCCCAACTTTTTAAGCTACTGGTCAAGTCTCATATTGTCTTCGAGTCTCGATTCCTATATTGGCTCTGCGCATAACTACTTTTTATACAACGATGAGAAATCCGGTAAATTTTATTTCATTCCCTGGGATTGCAATGAAACCTTTGGCGGGTACAATTATCAAAGTATTACAGGCCGGAATGAAATGACTGTCACAGTTAATTATCTTCCTGAAGGGCCGGAAATCCGCCCACTGATTGAGCGTTGGCTTGCTGACCCCGTTTTGAAAAATTACTACTACACAGAAATTTATACTCAGATGCAAACTTGGTTTAATGAAAGTTATTTCTTCCCAAAAATTGATGAGTACGCAAACCTGATAAGGGAGGCAGTGTATACCGACAGCCTAAAGATGTATACAGATTCGCTGTTTGAACTAAATTTAGATACAATGGTACATGTAACAGGCGGCATAGGTGGCGTTAAGATTCCGGGGCTAAAAGATCTTATTACAATCCGGACAAAGTTTATCAATGCTTATTTTGACTCTATTAATTTTATTCCAACACCTTACGTTGTAAATGTTCCCATCCCGGAGGTTAATCATTCTAGTATTGTATTCTATGATAACACATTATTCATTCAAACTCAGGAGAGTAGTTTACAGATCTACTCCACATCAGGAAATTTGATGTTTGAAAAGGTCATACATGGTGCGGAAACCCTCTCTCTAAATAAGTTTAGCGCAGGCATGTATATTTATGTGCTCTCAACAAACCGGGAACAAACAATTTCAGGAAAATGTATCAGGCAATAAACTGTGCAACCTTTTTTAAAGCAAGCAGTCTGATTATAAACACAGCATTTTTTTTAAAACTCTACTATTGTTTTTCTAAGAAAAAAATAGGCGGCTGAAAATTCGGGGCTTATCTTCATTTTTCTCCGCCTGGGGCAAAAGTAGTTGGAAAATGCAAAAATTTGTCCCCTGTAAAATCGTTGTAAACTCCGGGTGATATTAACAAATGAGCTACTTTTACAACGTTTAAGAATAATATGTCAAAACAAAAATTGTTTTTTGCGCTGTTCACTAGTGCTGTATCCTTTTCAGCCTGTGAACTAACCCCCGGAGAAGGCGGCACTTCCGACATAACAGGAAAAGTATATGTAAAAGAAGTGAACGGTTCGGGCATTGTTACGGCTGAATATTTCGCCCCGGATGAAGATGTATACATCTTGTTTGACGAGGATGGCATCTTTGATGAGTCAACAAAAACAAGCTATAACGGTGAATACCAGTTTACTTTTTTGCGTAAAGGCACTTACAGAATCTTTGCCTATTCTGATCTCAATTCCCTGAGTAATGAAAAGGAAGCAGTTACAGTAGAAGTGGAAATTACAGAAAATAAACAGAATGTTGAAGCACCTTTGATTACAATTGAAAAAAGATAAGTGCAAGATCCTAAAAACATACTTACAAGTTTCGCTACAATTTCCCTGGCAGAAATGGAGGCAGTGGAGCTCATGAACCGGAAGGATACCAAGTATTTTTTTGACGGTGAAAAACTTCCTCAGATACTCACTGAATTACAGCCCAATTACAAAGTTCTTTCCATTGACGGGAACAAGGTGTTTCATTACAGGAACATCTATTTTGATACCCCTGATTTTTTTTGTTACTACCAACATCATAACCAACGAATTAACAGATACAAGATCCGCATCAGGCAGTATGTGGAATCTAACTTGAATTTTTTGGAAGTAAAATTCAAAACCAATACAAAAAGAACTATTAAAACCCGCATGCGAGTTCCTGAGTTTACTGAAACACTCAGCGATGACATGAAAAAATTCCTGAGGGAAAAAACACCTTTTGATCCGGATGTTCTGGTTCCAACTCTGCGCAATGATTTTGAAAGATTTACCTTGGTAAGCAACGACTTGAAGGAAAGGGCAACAATAGACAATGGACTTGTACTCATGGTGAAAGACAATAAAAGGGTTTTTGAAAAACTTTGTATAGCCGAGTTGAAGCATGAAGTAACTTCTTCAGGTTCTTTGTTCAAACTTGCCATGCGGGATAACCTTTGCCCGGAAATGCGAATCAGCAAATACAGCGTAGGAGCGGCATTTATGTATGACGATTTGAAACAAAACAACTGGAAGCCTAAAAAACTAAGAATAAACAGAATTGAATATGAGTAAGAAATTTATCTATCGGAAATCGCCAGGAATTTTAATAACGTTTTTGTTATTGTTCCTAACCTGTATTACCGCACAAGCACAATCCCCGGTCGAAAAAAGGATTGAAGAAACAAAAACTACTATTATCACAACTGACTCAACAGGCAAGTCTGATACAATTACAACAATAAAAAGTACAAGCAAAGATATACCCCCTAAGGAAGAGAAAGGGAAGTTGGTGAATGACAATACGGAAAGCAAACCGGCTCCATTACTTGATATTGACTGGTACGACAGGAATTTATTAGACCTCATCGTAAGATCTTTATTCAATTTTTTTATGGTATACCTGCTTATTAAATTTATTTATCGCAGTGATAAGAAAAATAAGAACTATGCTTTTTCTTATTACCTGTTTAGTATGGTTATTTTCTTTCTCTGTTCTCTACTGCAAAATGTGAAACTCGAAATTGGTTTTGCCTTCGGGTTGTTTGCTATCTTTTCTATTCTCAGGTATAGAACTATAAGTATACCCATGAAGGAAATGACTTACCTGTTTTTGACTATTGCCATCGCTGTGATCAATGCAATGACATCAAAACAGATAAGCTTTGCCGAACTCATTTACACTAACTTATCTCTCCTTGCGGCATCTTATTTCCTTGAAAGACTCTGGTATAAAGAAGGTTTGAGTGAGCAGCTTGTTGAATACGAAAAAATAGAAAACATAAAACCTGAAAAAAGAGACATCATGTTGCAGGACCTGAAGGACAGGACCGGTCTTGATATCAGGAATTTCGAAATTATTAGTACGGATTTCCTCAGAGA
>JBJXHH010000098.1:0-8705 GCA_046160675.1 Chitinophagales bacterium | reverse complement strand
AGGTTGTGGAGTATTTACCTGCATTTCAATACATAAATTCCCTGCTTAACTACAAATATCACATGCCTGTAATGAGTGGATAGTAACTGAATATTCATTTCAGCAAATGTTTTTTTCCAGGCTGCATCATCTTTATTTGTATGAGGGCAGGGGGAATAAAACATGTTGGCCAGTTTGTCTAAAAAAAAGGTGAGCCGTTTTTGAAAATTGTTTTCATAAATGTCTTCCATTATGATGAGTTTATTACAAACCCTGGCAGCTTCCTGTAAAACAACTTCAGGTTTTTCAATATGATGCAATACTGTGAGGATTATGCCGGTGTCAAATTGTTTATCAGCAAAAGGAAAAACTTTTCCATCATACACAATCGGTTTTACCGAAGCATCATAATTCCCTTCATGAATGTCGAGCGGGGTAACTGAGTAACCTTTCTCTCTTATCATGAATGTTACCAGCCCGTTGCCGGAACCGACATCTAAAATTGTTTCGCCCGACTTTAAGTTCGAAAGAACCGGACCAATCTTTTTTTGTACAAAGGGCCGCCCGATCCTATGAAAATATAACCGTCTAAAAAGAGGTACTTTATGTATGATGTATAAAATCACCGCAGAAGAATTGATGCGGTGAAATTATTACTTCTTTACAAAATGCAGAGAGGAAGAATTGATGCAATAACGCAATCCCGTCGGTTGATCATAAGCATCATCGAAAATATGTCCTAAATGTGAAGCACAACGGGCGCATTCTACCTCAGTTCTAACCATGCCGTAACTTTCGTCTTTGTGCTCAGTTACGTTCTTTGCATTAATGGGTTGATAGTAACTAGGCCAACCTGTTCCTGATTCAAATTTTGTGGTGCTGCTAAAAAGAGGTAATCCGCAGGCAATACAATAATAAATGCCTTCATCATGGTTATCCCAATATCCGGCAGAAAATGCCCTGTCAGTACCTTCTTCCCGGCAAACATAATATTGCTGCGCAGTGAGTTGTTTCTTCCATTCATCGTCTGTTTTAGTAACAGTTTTTCCGTCAAACACTTCTTTTGCGTCATAAGTATGTTCCACAGAATTTGACTGAGTGTCGTTGGATGTTTTGCCCGTTTGCCCACATGCTGCAAGGGTTATCAGAAAAAACAGGGATATAAGGCCAAAGTATTTTTTCATACTGTCTTTTATTTTTTTTGCAATCATATACGAAGCTTTAAACTTCACGGATGTATAACCATTATACATGTAAGAAGTTCCGATGAAAATGTTAGCAGATGTTAAAGACAGACAGATTATGCAAGTACGGCAACAGGATATAATTCTTTTTGCTGTTCTTTTACCCGTTCATCAGTAATATATTCATCATAGGTCATCAGCTTGTCAATTGTACCATTGGGAGTAATCTCTATGATACGATTTGCAATTGTCTGCATGAACTGGTGATCATGGGAAGTAAAAAGTACAACACCTTTAAATTCCTGCAAACCTTCGTTAAAGGCTGTAATACTTTCCATGTCCAAATGGTTGGTGGGTTCATCAAGTAATAAAACATTTCCTCCCAACAGCATACATCTTGATGTCATACATCTTACTTTTTCGCCACCTGATAACACTTTACAGCTTTTCAATGACTCTTCCCCGCTAAACAACATTCTTCCGAGAAAACCCCTGATGAAACTTTCGTCTTTGTCTTTCGAGTATTGGCGAAGCCAATCAATAAGATTCATGTCACTTGTAAAAAATGAATTGTTCTCATTCGGCAGGTAATTGATGGAGATGGTTACTCCCCATTTATGTGTGCCGCCGTCTGCTTCTTTTTCGCCAGCAAGGATTTCAAAAAAGTTAGTGATTGCCATCGGGTCACGGCTGACAACGGCAATTTTATCTCCTTTTTCCACTGTAAAAGAAATATTGTTGAATATATAATTACCGTTGTATTTTTTACTAAGGTTTTGTACCTGCAACACCTGGTCGCCCACTTCCCGTTCAGGAGTAAAAAATATGCCGGGATATTTTCTTGAACTGGGGCGCAATTCTTCTATGTTCAATTTCTCAAGAGCTTTTTTCCTTGATGTTGCCTGTTTTGCTTTCGAGGCGTTTGCGCTAAAGCGGCTGATGAATTCCTGCAATTCCCTGCGCTTGTCTTCCATCTTCTTATTTTTCTGCGCCATGAGTTGCAACATCAGTTTACTGCTCTGGTACCAGAAAGAATAATTTCCCGTAAAGATGGCGATCTTGCCGTAGTCAATATCAGCAACATGTGTACAAACGGCATCAAGGAAGTGCCTGTCATGTGAAACAACGATCACAGTGTTTTCATAATCAGCAAGGAAGTTTTCTAACCAACTAACTGTATCAATATCCAGGTCGTTCGTAGGTTCATCCATCAACAAGATATCAGGATTTCCAAACAAAGCCTGCGCAAGCAATACCCGCACTTTTTCTTTACCACTGAGGTCTTTCATGAATTGATAATGCAAGTCTTCAATTATACCAAGGTTGCTGAGTAATTCCGCAGCATCACTTTCAGCGTTCCAACCGTTCATTTCAGCAAACTCCGCTTCCAGTTCGCCCACTCTTATGCCATCTTCTTCATTAAAGTCAGGTTTGGCATACAGGGCGTCTTTTTCCTGGATGATGTTCCAGAGTTTTTTATGCCCCATCATGACAGTATGAATAACAGAATGCTGGTCAAATTCAAAGTGATTTTGTTTCAGCACTGCCATGCGTTCTCCCGGTGTGATATCTACAAAACCCGTTGTGGGTTCAATCTCACCGGAGATAATTTTCAGAAAGGTGGATTTCCCGGCGCCATTTGCACCAATAATTCCATAACAATTTCCTTTTGTAAACTTGAGCTGCACTTCATCAAACAAAATCCTTTTTCCGTAACGCAGCGAAACATTATTAACTGTGATCATTCCTTTAAAAAATTTGAAACTCAGCCTGCTACAAGCGGGCTTGCCTGATTTTCAAGCAGGTGCAAAGATAGGGAATTCAGGCAGGAAAACTGCCGAATGAATTCATATTTACAGGATCGGGTGACAAAACTTAGATGTGATAGTCTTAAGCTGCACAACATCTATAAGTAAACAATCCTTTTAATTTTTACTCACTTCAATCACCATCATTACACATTCATTTTCTTTTGCATCTGCCTGGAAACTTATTGTTTCTCCGGGAAGAAAGTTTACGTTTTTCACCTGTTTTCCCTGGAGGGCTGCAGCTAATTTCTGCTCATAAGTTCCGGTTTTTGAATTGATAAGAGTGTTCAATGTTTTATAGTCCAGCGGTTGTTTGCTAACAACTATCGCCATGTTATCTTTTGTACCCACTTCATCCACTTGCATACTGTAATCTTTCGGGAAAAGTCTTGTGCCGGTGATTCCGCAATAAGGTGAATGCTTCTCGGTATAAGGAAATAAAACATAACTGCTACCGTCAGTTTCCTGTCCGAAAATGTAAGTGTAACATTCCATTGTATTAGTTACTTGTAACTTGAACTTTGTAAGTTTTTTTACCGGGGACTTTGTTGCAAAAGTGTACGTTCCTGTTTTTTGAAGCGGGATGTTTTTGCTTGTTTCATTGTTCATCAACCCAAACTGAACATTTAAAGTATTGCTCAATGGTTTGTTCGGGTTGCCCATGGGGTAAATGCCATAGGCTTCTTTAGTGAAGTAAGCAAAGTCTCTGTAACTCACCCATCCAAGTCCGTTCTTTCCCCATTCAGGTCCCCAGCTGTTCATCAATTGGAAACCGCCTTCCGTTCCGAACTTATAATCATCATACCCTATCACCGTCATACAATGTCCGCCGAACCCGTACATATCATAATCATTGCTTGTAGGGAACCATTTTTCTTCTCCCATCATATTCTGCATAAAGCTTCCACCCACCATCATTCCTATCACCACAGGTGCGCCCTGGGCGAGGTTTTGTTTCATCGCCAGCATGTCTACCTCCTCACTTCCGAAACCTTTTGCATCTCCTTGTGTAAGTCGGTTAAAGCCGGGCACTTTATAATTCTGCGCCTCTTGTTTCAGGTTGCCTGAAGGCTGGCGGGTACAATCTGTTTCATCATAGGGAAATTGTTTCATACTTATCAAACCTTCGTTTTTCATTACTTGCATGGCATCTTGTAGCAAAGCACCCTGGCAGCCTTCTATACCAATTTGATTGTACAAGTAAGAGGGGCTGAAGGCAATGGAATTTGGTTCTTTGCCGGTTTTAACAGATTCCAGAATTGTTCTGGCGGCATAACTGCTTCCCCAGCCAACACAGCTTCCCTGTGCTCCCTGGTTCATTCTGGCAGGGGCATATTTCTCCAAAGAAACCCTTTCAGGTAAGGGAGCATTTACGTTATCACTCAGGGGTTCAAAAACTTCAACGTTATCATACTTCTGCGGGTCGAAATTTGCGCCTGTGTTAAATAGGTTACTTACTATCTGGCTGGTATCACAACCCTTCCCGAACAGGAACCAAAGCACAATGCCTGCTCCCACAAGTAACATCCCTGTTTTCGGGTTTTTACGAAACAAACCAATGATAAGAGGAAGAAAACTTGTAGCCATTCCGCCACTTCCTCCCTTTTTTCCACTTGGGATGTTACTTCTTGGTTTTTCTTCATGTGGGTCTTCCACCATTCGTATAGGCATAGTTGTAGTATTTGCGCAAAAATTAGAAAAATTTAATTAGTAAGAGGATTTTAACTAATAATTTTGAAAAAAAACCGTTTTTACATAGTTTCAATTCTATTCATTATCATTGTTTTGTGGAAAGAATCCTGAAATACTTCCAACTTAATACAAGGCAGAAATCTCAGTTTATGCAGATTCAGCCACAGTTTCAATTCTGGAACCAGAAGATTAATGTTGTAAGCCGTCAGGATATTGATAATATATATGAACATCATGTATTGCATTCGCTTGCCATCAGCAAGTTTATTGATTTTCAGCCAAATACCCAGGTGCTTGATCTTGGAACCGGGGGTGGTTTCCCCGGTATCCCGCTTGCAATTATGCATCCTGATGTACATTTTCATTTGATTGATTCCATTGATAAAAAAGTGAAGGTTGTTGAAGCGATTTATAAAGCTCTTGGGTTGAGGAATGTGAGTGTTGAACATACAAGGGCTGAAGACATAAGTGAAAAATATGATTTTGTGGTAACTCGTGCCGTTGCTGACCTGATGGTACTATATGAATGGAGTATAAACCTCATCAGAAGAGGTTTGAGTTATAATGATGTTCCTAACGGGTTGATCTCTTTAAAAGGTGGAAACCTGGACATGGAACTTGCTCCCTTTAAAGACTTGGTTTATAAGTTTCATATTTCTGATTACTTTAACGAACCCTGGTTCCAGGATAAATATATCGTGTTTATGCCACTTGATTAAAAGTAAAAAGTACGATTACATGTTAGTTAAAAACCATGTTTCTCGTACTTTTTTAAAATTAAATAAATTCCTTACTGGGCATTAAAATTATAACTGAAGCCGACGCCAAATACTTCTTTAAATTGTGTTTTAGGACCTTGCCCTATTTGCACATCATTATCATCATAAGTTGGTATAGAGATGTCATGATCATAAATCAATTCAACATAAAGGCTTGTTGTGATGTATTTGTTAAGTTTCATAGCGATGGTATTTGTAAAACCAACATCAACATGGCTACGATTTTCAGCAATAGGGTCAGTGAAATTATTGAACAAAGTGAGTTTTCCTACTTCACTTACATTTTCTCCTAACATAGTGGTAAGTGAAGCTATTAATGATGCGCCGAACTCTGTTCTTGCCATTTCACCAACATCTACACCATAGCGGTTTTTCATGTTTACAGTATCAATTATAGTGTTTGAAATTACATCATCAGTAATGATAGTTAACTTTCCAGTTGCCGGGGAAATGAACAGGGAAAATTTATCATTAGGCTTATAATCCATTCCCAATGCGGCAGTTAAATAGCCGGGCGAAAGAGCTGTAGAAATAGGATTCAGGGCTTCAGGATCCGCTAAGTAATCAAAGCCATCAGTAAACTGTGTAACAAAATTTACCAATGCGCTATAATAAAACTTTCCGAATGCATACCTGCCATACTTGCTATTCAATTCTACCTTATCGTCATTCTTCCTGATGTCTGCATAATTGTTTGCAGTTATTAACCCATAATTTAGGTTCAGTGTATTATCCCAGGTATTCTTTTCAAATTGATAATTTGCGAAAAAATTGGTGAGTAAACCAGCGCTAAGTGCACTTTCACCGCCTGCCGCCCAGTTTGTAAGGCCTATTTGATTAAAGTTTAAAACAGCACCTCCGCCCCTATTCCAGGTAGTGTCTGTTTCATTTTGAGCCATAGCGAAATAGGCTCCAAGAATAAAAATTGAAATGGTAATAATTTTTCTCATTTTTCGTTTTTAAAAGTTTTAGATATTTTTTCCCGGCCGCTTTGGCAAGAATCAGTCCAAAATAAAAACCCTGAAAATTTTCAGGGTTTTTATTTAGAATTCAAAAATTGAATTATTTTTTCAATAAATCTCTGATTTCTGCCAACAGGGTTTCTTGCACTGGTGGTGGAGGCGGAGCTGCTGCTGCTTCTTTCTTTTTCAAACTGTTTACGGCTTTAATAACAAGAAACATAACAAAAGCAACAATGAGGAAGTAAATGATCGCTGAAATGAAGTCTCCGTAAAGAACCGCTATTTCAGGTTTTGTTACTACCCCGGTGGCATCCATTTCAGCCTTTTTCAATACTAATTTCCAAGCGGAGAAATCTTTTTTTGCAATAAGGCTCACAAATGGCATAACTATTCCATTGATAAAGGCTGTAGAAACTGCAGTAAAAGCAGCTCCCATAACAAAGCCCACAGCAATATCAAGCAAGCTGCCTTTCATAGCAAATTCTTTAAATTCTTTCATCATTCCCATAAGTTAATAGTTTAAGGTTAAATTAAAATTGTTCGTAAAGGCAAATGTTAATAAAGTTTCTGATAATAACAAATGTATGTACCGAAAGGTAAATATGAGGTTATGCCTTAACGAGTACTTTATTGCCAGGCTTTACCATTTCAATATGATCTATATTATCCAAGGAGTAAACTTCGCCAATCGCCTCAAAACCAAATCCTTCATAAAATTTTAGAAGGTAATGTTGGGCTTCAATTTTCACAGCCACTTTACCATATTTATCTTCGATAAAAGGAAGTGCTTTGTCCATGATAAGTTTGCCAAGTCCTGTTCCTCTTACATCAGGATGGGAGGCGATTCTGCCAATAGAAACCTCAGGATAAGAAACCCCAGGCTGAACAATACGACAGCAGGCCAACACCCGTCCGTCATCGTCCACCCCAAAAAGGTGATCGCAGAATTGGTCTTTTCCATCCGCATCCAAATAGGCGCAGTTTTGTTCTACAATAAACACTTCTTGCCTCAGGCGGAAAATACCATGCAGTTCAAACACATTCAGTTGATGAAAGCCTCTTATTTTCCAAAATAAATTCTTCATGCTTCACAAGTATATTCATGCAAGATTACTTTACCCAAAAAGAATTCTCACAGTTTGTTGATAAGTAAACGTTCTTGTGAGGAATTCATTGCACTTGTATACAAAAGAATTCGCATTAGATGTCTTGAACATAAAAAAAAATTACATATGCCCTTCAGGTGGCTTTACCCGAAGATTTTCTTTTCAGCATCGCAGAAAAAATGAGGCTTTCCAAAACGCCTATGAGGACTATCATTCCAAACGTAAAAAGAAAATAAAAGAAGGGAGAAGCATTTTCCATTTGTGCTGTGCTGCGGGCTATCATTTTATCTATATCTTCCTGCGGCTTGCCGCTGTTCTTTGCTTTTTCAACCAGGTAGTCCAGATACTCCTGCGCAAAATCAGGGTTCAAAACCGTAACATAGATTACATCCAGGATGCCAACTAAAATACCTGCTATTGCAGCAATGATAGAGCCGTAATACAAGCCTGTTTTAAATGAAATAACTCCGCCAAGGTGCTTATCTCTAATGTGTTTAACACCGAAATAAATGGGGAAGAGGCAAACAATCATTGCTATGTACCCAAAAATTTCCCTGGAACCGAAGGACATGTCTTTAATGCCTACCAGGGATATGAGAAACAAGATGACACCTATGATGCCTGCATATAACCCGTAACGAATTGCTGATTGTATCATATTTTTAGTTTTAAGTTGTGATGAGAGTTTTACAGTTTAAACATGCTGATCAATAAGAATAGCATTCCCGTCCGGATCAGTGATCATAAGGCATGCAGGACCTGAAGTAGTTTCATCCGCTTCAGTTTCCAGGTTTATAGTTTTTGACTTTAAATGTCGTTGAATTTCTCTCACATCATCAAACTGATCCAACTTCTTCGCATTTTGATCCCAGCCGGGATTAAATGTTATAATGTTGTTTTGGAACATGCCGTGAAACAAGCCGATAATGGAGTCTTCATTTTTCATGATCAGCCAGTTTTGATTAATGTCTCCGCCGAAAACTGTAAACCCCAGGTTTTCATAAAATTGTTTTGACGCATGAATGTCTTTCACACTCAGGCTAATAGAAAAAGCTCCTAGTTTCATACTATAGTTTTTTTATTGTTATAATTATTTTGTGATGCCATCTCCCAGTATCTTTTCATATTCTTCATCATTCGCCTCCCACAGTTCTATTTTATTTCCTTCCGGGTCGAGTATATGTGCAAACTTTCC
>JBJXHH010000097.1:0-19231 GCA_046160675.1 Chitinophagales bacterium | reverse complement strand
GAGCAAGGGAGGTTATATATTACTATCTTGTTTTTAATTCTTAATCTGTTTAGCTTATTACTGAATTGGAAAAATTCAGAATGGAAATATGTTAACCTTGTACTTTTTCTAATGGTTACAGGAATTTTTTTATTGTTGTACAATGATTATGACTTCTTATACGTTGTTTCAATGTTTATTACATCAGTAACCATATTTTTTGTTTACCTGCGGAGACCGTTTGTTGAAAGGTTCATTGTGTACATGATCTTTTTCATTGCCGGCGGGTTAGTTTTTAGCGCATTAAACTTTTATATGAACAGGTATGTATTGTATCTGCTTCCGGCTATTTTCATTTTATATTTTTATTCTATAAGATTATTGCCGTTTAAACCTCTTATAACGTATCCCGTCATCACCATTTTTGTTTTTCTCTTTGCATTGCTGAACATGGAAAGCGAAACTTTTCATTATGATGAAGATATGAGTTATACCAATTATATTCACCTACAACAAGAGGCCATGCAATATATTGGCGAAAAATGTACAGGAAAAAACGTTAACATTTTCGCAAATTTTCCCATGTATCATGCTTTTTCTGACCCCCGCCTGGGGTATACCAGTTTGTTGGATGACAAAGATTTCCACCTCATAAAAAACAATAAGCGAACAACAAGATTTGACTTCATTATTATTTCAGACCCCGGCTCTTATGATCATGTTTTACCCTCAACAGATAGTATTCTTATGAACAAGGAGTTCAAAGACAATATAGGAAAGATCACCATTTACCAAGCAAATTATTGATAAATTTGAACTATATTTAGTAAGGTTGGGTTCTAAAAATGAAAATCTTCAAAGTATGAAAAAGATGTATTTGCTTCTAACAGGGTTCTCCATTCTGATGGTTGCAGTTGTTTTTACGAGCTGTCAAAAAAGTGCTGACGCAAAAGCAAATGATAACTCCTCGACGGAAACTCAGGATATAAAATCACCCTACGTTCCATCCGAAGAATGGAGTAAATACTGGTATCAGGGTTTAGCCGAAATAACCAGTTATAATCTGCAACAATCCCGTTACGGTGAAATTCACAAAGGCTCTGTAGTGAATGTTTTTGTGACAGAAGATTTTTCAAAACGTAAGCAGGTAAAGCTCGACGATCCTTATTCTGCCGGTGTTGATAAACTGCCTGTGTTTAAACTAAATCAATCGACCAAGTTCAACACAGGAGTTTACTCTTACTCTCTTATGTTAAGCGTTTTTTCACCAACTGATATCAATAACTACCCGCATGCAATAAAAACCACTAATTCAGTGCAAGACTGGTGCGGTATGGTTTATTACCAGCAGAACATGAGGAACGACAAATATGAAATTGAACAACGTTCTTATTTTGAAAGCGAAGGTGATGAGGATATACAAATTGCTGCTGAAATAACTGAAGATGAACTTTGGAATTTAATACGCATGGCGCCAGATAAATTGCCTATTGGGCAGCATAATGTTCTGCCCGGCTTCACATATTTGCGGTTTGCACATAAACCCATTAAAACAGTAAATGCAAATATTACATTGAAAAATGCCGAAGGGGTGCGTATTTATCAAATTGAATATCCATCGCTTAAGAGAACGTTGTCCATTACATTTGAGGCCGCATTCCCCTACAAAATAACAGGATGGGAAGATACCTATCCCGGCTTTGACGGAAAGATGCTTACCACAGTGGCTTCAAAAAACAAAGAGATGATGTTGGATTATTGGGCCCAAAATACCAACGCTGATGCAGATTTAAGAAAGCAACTGGGTTTACCCGTTGAATTTCAATAAGGTTTTTTAAAGACATATTTTAGGGTATACTCAATGGGTATGCTCTATTTTTTTTCAAGAGTAATGCCATGTCTCTGGGCAAAACTTTGTTGTTGTGTAGCAATTTTTTTACTTTGAGCCTGCCATTTACCATACATCTCAAACATAAAAGAGTCTACCCTAATTGAATCTGCAATATTGTATGTAGAGTCAATCATGATTTCATAAATGCCACGGCAATCTTTGTTTACGATCTCATTATAGGTGTCAAGCAGCCCAAGGGCAGTTAGTCGCAAGGTATCATCTTGTTGTATGGGAGTAATTCTTTGTAAATTTTGTTTTGATTCTTCAAGCAGATTTGAATATTCTTTACCTATCAGTGGAAATTGACTGAACATATCGAATGAAAACAGAACCTGAATTAAACTATCTGCTTTATCAACTTCTTTCACTATTGCATCATTGTACTTTACTGCATTTGCTTTTTCTTTATTTTCACAAGAAACAATTATCACAAAACAAAACAAGGCAGGTAGTATTTTCTTCATTTGTTTACGATTCATCATATTTGCCGTAAAATTAGCAAATGATAATAATAACCGGTGCTGCGGGTTTTATAGGAAGTTGTTTAATATCAAAACTTAACAATGAAGGGCTTCATGATCTTGTGTTGGTTGACGATTTTTCAGTTTTAGAAAAGCACCAAAATCTTGCCGGGAAAAAATTTAATAGTAAAGTTGAGAGAGGAAATTTCCAGGAGTGGCTTAAACAACATCACAAGGAAATTGATTTTGTTTTTCATCTCGGTGCAAGAACGGATACAGCGGAATTCAACACAATTTTACTGGATGATTTAAATACAAACTTTTCAATTCTTACATGGAAAGCTTGTACTCAATATAATATTCCTTTACTATACGCTTCTTCTGCAGCTACTTATGGGGCTGGTGAAAATGGATATACTGACGACCATGAGGGAATATCTATGCTACAGCCTCTTAACCCCTATGGTGTTTCAAAGAATGAGTTTGACAAGTTTGTCTTGCAGCAAACTACCTCACCCCCTTTTTGGTACGGGATAAAATTCTTTAATGTGTACGGACCTAACGAGTATCACAAAAAACGCATGGCTTCAGTAATTTTTCATGCACATCATCAGCTAAAGCAAACTGGAAAAATTAAATTGTTTCGCTCTCATCGCCCTGATTTTGAGGATGGAAAACAGTTAAGGGATTTTGTTTATGTAAAAGATGTTGTTGATGTTTTGTATTGGTTTATGATGTCAAAAACCTATTCAGGTATTTATAACCTAGGTACTGGAAAAGCTGAAACATTTTTACATCTTGCAGAGGCAACTGCAGCAGCAGTAGGACTAGCGACGGTAATTGATTGGATAGATATGCCTGCAGACATAAAAGATAAATACCAATATTTTACTGAGGCAAGGATAGACAAATTGTTTAATGCCGGTTGGAAAAAAGAATTTTATTCCCTTAAGGAAGGAATTAAAGATTACACAAGTAATTACCTGGCTGGAGGCATGGTTTATTGAACTTATGTTAAAACCTGCTAAAAATATTCAAATAGGTACTTTCCTTTCCAATTGCTCACAGATTTGAATTTTACTTAAAGGCTCAAAAAAGATTTATCGATGACTCATTGAAATATGGAACTTTGGTAGGCATGGTGTCAAAAAAAAAGCCTTCAACCAGAGATTGAAGGCCTTTGAAACAGGTTAACATAAGAAGTGTTACATCTTATTCCACTCTTCAATATTCTTTTTAATACTTTCAACCATCCCGGTATTTTTTGCTTCCTCAGCAAGTTTCAGAGCTTTTCCGGCAGCTTCAAGTGCCTCCTGCTTCATCCCATTTATTGCAAGTGCTCGTGAATAGGTAGATAAGTTCCAATACCGTTCTTTTATTTCAACAGATTTTTTCGCCCACTCAAGAGCCTGTTTAGCATCCAGTTTATTGTCAAGGTAAAATTCTGCTGCATCATTATATAACCCGTGTGTATTTTTTGCAGCTTCTATAGATTCATTAATGTTAGCTAACGCTTCTTGCATGTAATCCTGGCTAATGTCAAAGGATACTTTGGTTCTTTCCCAGTAAATCTGAACTGTTACCGCATTTTCCCTAACGTTTGCAAAATCCATTGTGAAGGATTCTGTGAGTGGAACTTCTTCCGGTTTTACCATAATTCGCATTACATCTTCTTCCTGTTTATAACCTCCCGTCCCCCAGAGTTCCGAATTTTTATTTATTATAATGGTCCATTCCGTTTCGCCAGGTATCGTAAACAAACTATAGGTTCCTGCTTCTACTTTCTGATTATTTATAATTACTTCCTTATCAAATGTGATATTCGGACATTTATTGGCTCCCGTACGCCACATTTCACCATATGGCACCAATGCGCCAAAAATTTTTCTGCCTTTCATGAGAGGTCTTGAATACGCTATTGTAGCTTCTGCCATCCCAAACTTTTGGCTTATAGTTGCGCCCGGGCTTGGATGTGGTAGTTCAAGCTCCTGTGTAAATGCTGGCTTGCATAAAGCGGCAAGCAGAAAGAGAATAGCAATATTTTTTATTTTGGTCATAAGTTTTTTTGGCAAAGGTAAGTGGTTTTGTTCTTCCTCACAATGCAATAATGCGTTTGTATTTTTGCTCAAACTAATTAATACTTTTATTTGGCAACGGCTAAGAAATATGATTATAGGTTTGTTGTAAGAAAATTTATTCTTATTGGAGTAGATACGATACTTATTTTATGTGCACTGTTCTTTTACCTTGAATTCTATCATCCCACTGCTTTCAGCTCATCTTCTTATACTTTTTGGGATAACCTGAAATGGACACTGTTAATCATACTCCTTTGGTTCATTTACGCAAATGCTTTCAATCTATACAGACTGTCTAATGTAAATAAATCTGGTGAGATCATTAAGAACACAATTATTACTGCAGTGCTCACAGGGTTTACTTATTTGTTCTTTCCATTTCTTTCCCCCACAATGCCTTTGCACCGGTTCCCCGTTTTTGTGCTCATTTCTTCAATGGTAATATTGCTAATTGTTTGGCGATTGATCTATGCAAGGTTTTTTCAGCACCCGGTTTTTATCAAGAGAGCACTAATCGTTGGGGCAGGTTGGATAGGCAGGGAAATTGTAAAAACTTTAGCACATAACGAAACCGTGTATCATAATACAGGGTATAAGATTTTCGGTTTTTTTGATGATGATGAAGATAAACTCAGGAAAGTTTATGATGGTTTTACTGTACTTGCCAAGGGAGATAAATTATTTACTTATGCAAACAGATTGCGCATTGATGAAATCATTCTTGCAGTGCCCGAACAAGAATCATTAAATAGTAAATTATATGCAAACATAGTTGAATGCGAAAATAGGGGCATTCAAATCAGTTACGCCACAGAATTATATGAACAACAGACAGGAAGGGTCTTGGTAAAACAAAAGAAAAATGATTATTACCTTGCTAATCCTTACAATATTATTCATTCCAACAAACTCTATCAGCTTTTCTCAAGGATTATTAATTTTATAACAGCATCCATTGCCCTGTTATTTCTTCTCTGTATTATTCCTTTTATTTTTATCGGCAACCTAATATTCAGCCGGGGTCCTTTGTTTTATATACAAGAGAGAGTTGGGAAAAATGCAAAAAAATTTAATATCATAAAATTCCGTACAATGATAGTAGATGCTGAAAAATTGTATGGGCCACAGTTTGCTTCAAAAGGCGATGAAAGGATTACCCGTGTTGGGAAGTTTTTGCGAAAAACAAGATTAGACGAACTCCCACAGTGTATTAATATTCTGAAAGGAGAGATGAACATTATTGGCCCCCGCCCCGAAAGAGAAGTATTTATTAATGACCTTATAAAAGTAATTCCGTTTTTTCGAATCCGCAATGTAATAGAACCGGGGCTTACAGGATGGGCGCAGGTGAATTATAAGTATACAGCTGAAACAGATGATGCATTAGTGAAATTACAGTATGACCTCTACTACATTAAGCACCGTTCATTATTTTTAGACCTGAGGATCCTGTTACGAACAATAGGTGTTGTTATTAAATTCAAAGGAACCTGAACGGGAAGTGGAATACATAAAAAATTTTCAGCAATACAAAGCAGTTCGCAGTAATTTATTAGGCGACCTGTATTTTTTGTTTCTCGCCCTGGCAGTTTTGATCATGCCTTTTGATAAAACTTTTCCTTCCTTACCTGTGAATCTTGCGGCAATCTCAGCATTGCTCAATATTGTTTTAAATGGCAGAAATACCATATCTGAAATGAAACCTTTTCTTATTTCTGCTTCGCTATATATCATTTTTTTATATGCTTATTCTATTTCTGAAAATACTCAGGCAGCTTATTATGATACTCGTGCAAAAGCTTCTATTCTTTTTGCGCCGTTGCTAATCGGCTGGGCAAAGGAACTTACACGGAAACACATACATACTTTGTTTGTTTTCTTTATTTTTTCATGTTTTTGTATGACACTTGCTTCTCTTACAGTAGCATCTTACAATTACTACTTCCAGAAACAGGGCGACTTGTTTTTTTATAAGAAACTGATAACATTTGTTGATATGCATCCTGCTTACCTGGGTATGTATGTGAGTTTTTGTATTTTATATATTACTATATACCTTTTTAAAAATTATGAATATATTTCTTCAAAGAGGAGAGGGTACCTTTCTATTCTTATTCTCTGGTTTCTCTTTTACCTCCTATTATTAACTTCCAAAGTTGCCATTATTAGTTCTGTAGTTTTTGTAAATGTTGCTTTTCTATACTGGAGCTACAGGTATAAAAAGTTAATAAGAGGCATTATGATTATATCAGTAATTAATTTCCTTGGAATTCTTGTCCTACTTTCTTTGCAAACAACAAAGCAAAGAATGGAAGTATTGCTTGATCCACAAGGCACAACCTATGAAAATAGTGTGGAGTCGAGGCAGTATATCTGGAAAGCCATCTACACTAACTTGCATGATTTCTGGCTTAAAGGAGTGGGTAATGGTGATGATACTCAAACGTTGACAGGGTTTTATGAAAAAGCAGACTTTAAAAAAGGAGTTCAGGAAAAATATAATGCGCATAACCAGTTTCTGCAAGTGTGGGTGATGTGTGGTATTGTAGGGCTTATTATGTATCTATTCTTATACTTATACCAGCTAAAACTTGCCTGGAAGTTAAGAGACACTTTATATTTCCTGTTTCTGATAGTTTTTATCATTAACTGCACCACTGAGTCTATGTTGGAGGTGCAAAGCGGTATTTTTTTCTTTGCTTTTTTTAATGCCTTTTTTCTGAAATTGCATTTTTCTTCTACCCCGGAACCCTTGCCCAACAAGACTTTGTAGACGAGTTAACAGTTTTTAAACTATTTTTTTTGGTTTCCCTGTAACATTTATGCAGGTTGTTTCGCTTCATTGCTGTACAACAAATTTATAACGAATAAAAACTAAATAATATGAAAAATTTAATTCTGACAGTATGCATCCTCCTTTCACTAACAAGCTTTGCAAAAACAGGAAGCGAACAAGAAGCTCAGCTGGTAACCAAAATTAAAAACATTGTACAGGTTGATAAATTGATTGATGCACTTAACCTGAATGGTGAAGCCATTGTTTGGGTTACAATTGATGAAAACAAAACTTTGCAAGTAGAGAGGGTAGAAGCCGGTGACTTTTTAAAATCATTTTACGTTAAAAAAACACTGGAAGGAGTACAGGTGGATGTTGAAGATTCGATGATAGGTAAAACATACCAAGTAGAAGTAGAGTTTATGCAATCTAAACAAACGTCATCCAAGTTCTGATTGCAAAAGCGATCCGCCACATGCGGATCGCTTTAAAAACTTAATCATAAATTTTTAGCAAGCGGTTTAGTGGTTTAAAATGATTCGCCGGGCAGGCGGATCATTTTTTTTATTTTTGCCCAAACTTTTCATGAACAGGAAAAAAATCTTTTTCATTTCAGCAGGCATCTTTTTGCTCGTTGTTGTTATACTCGGATTTTCTTTTTACAAAAAATTGTTCACCCCTAATGTTGTCATTGGAGAAAAAGACACTTTCATTTTTATTCCAACCGGAAGCGATGTTGCCGGAATTGCTACCATGCTTAAAGCAGAAGGTGTTATAGAAAATGTAAATACATTCCTTTGGGTAGCTGACAAGAAAAATTATGGTAAGAACATCATTCCTGGGAAATATAAGATCACAAATGGAATGGGGAACAACGAACTTATAAACCTGTTACGAAGCGGGAAACAAACTCCTGTAAATGTTACTTTCAATAATGTTCGAACATTTCCTGACTTAGCCGGAAAAGTTGCAAAACACCTCGAAACAGACTCCTCACAGTTTGTTCATTATTTTGATACAACAACTTACTTTGCAAGCCTTGGGCTGAAAAAAGAACAAGCAATGACTTTGCTTTTACCTGATACCTATGAATTCAAATGGAATACATCGCCCCTGCAATTTATGCAGCGCATGAAAAGAGAACATGATATTTTTTGGAATGAGAACCGAAAACAACTGTTAAAGAATATTAAGTTAACTGAACAGCAGGCATATACCCTTGCTTCTATTGTATATGCTGAAACAAAAAAGAGTGATGAAGCCACTCGTATTGCAGGTGTGTATAAGAACCGGCTCTCGCAAAAAATCCCTCTGCAAGCTGACCCCACTGTAGTTTTTGCAATAGGTGATTTTACAAAAACAAGAGTAACATATGAAGATCTCCAGTTTGAATCTCCTTACAATACCTATAAAAATCAAGGCTTGCCACCAGGCCCTATCTGTATGCCCCCAAAAAAATATATAGATGCAGTTCTCAACTATGAAAGGCATGATTATATCTATTTCTGTGCAAAAGAAGACCTTTCAGGCTACTCAAACTTTGCCAAAACCCTGGATGAACATAATCGCAATGCAAGAAAATACCAGGAAGCCTATAAAATATGGCTCAGGAAAAAGACTTCAGAAAATTAGGAAATCAGAAAAATGTTTTCCTACCTTTAATTAAAATTGAGTTAGTAGTGAGGTAAAGTTTTGTTAATCAAAATCTAATCACTACCCTTGTTCTTTCTAAACCAAAAAACCAAGTGCTTATGCGAAGTATTATCTACAAAACCTTCTCTGCATTTTGTGTTTGTCTTTTTATTCAAACACTCTCTGCACAAATTAACATCAGCGGCAAGGTTACTGATAACCAGAATGAGCCGCTTATTGGCGTAACCGTGGTAGTAAAAAATACTACTAATGGAACAGTTACTGATGTTGACGGCAACTATTCATTAACTGCAAACAGTTCACCTGCAACCCTTGTATTTTCTTACATCGGGTATTCGGCTCTCGAACGGGAAGTGAGTAATGGCGGAACAGTGAATGTTACTCTGGAAGAAACGAACAGCTTGCTCGATGCTGTTGTGGTTTCAGGGCTTGCCACCAACGTAAAAAGAAGTAACCTTGCCAATGCAGTTGATCAGATAACTGCAAAACAACTTACATCCATCACCCAACAATCAACGCTGGATGGTGCTATTTATGCCAAGTTTAGCGGGGCACAAATTACCTCCAGTTCAGGGGCACCGGGTGGTGGTTTTGGTATCCGGATCAGGGGGCTTACTTCCATTAATGGACCAGCCCAGCCATTGTTAATTGTTGATGGGATTTATATTGACAACTCATCTATTCCCGCAGGTCTTAACCTTGTATCGCAAGCCGCAGCTGGCGGTAATCCGGCTGAGTTTGATCAGGATAATGCTTCTAACAGGCTGGCAGATATTGATCCCGCTGATATTGAAAGCATAGAAATATTAAAAGGAGCTTCTGCTGCTGCCATCTACGGTTCAAGGGCATCAGGCGGGGTTATCATTATAACTACAAAAAAAGGAAAACCTACTATTCCTGGTCAGGGTGTGAATATTGAGTTAAAGAACTCTCTGGGCTTCACCACAATGTTGAACAGGCTGGGTACCCGGGACTGGGATGCAGAAAAAGTTGAATCCATCTTCGGGCCTGATGAAGTACTTGTGTATCAGGATGCAGTTAATGCAGGACAAATTCATGATTATGAAGATGAACTTTACGGTAATACAGGATTACTTTATAATAGTCACCTTTCCCTTTCAGGTGGCAATGATAGAACGTCATTTTACGCAGGATTAGGACATAAAGATGAAGAAGGAATTGTCGTGAATACCGGATATGAAAGAACAAACCTTCGGCTGAATGTTAATCATAAACTGAATGATTACATTGATCTGTTCCTGTCAAATTATTTATTGAAAACTAATGCTGACAGAGGATTTTTCAATAATGATAATACAGGTAATACCATGGGTATCTCCTTCGCTTCTACGCCTTCATGGGCGCAGTTACAAGGAGATGGAGAAGGCAACTTCCCCAATAACCCTTACGGCGCTTCTAACTTTTTACAAACTGCAGAGCTTGCCACTAATAATGAAGCTAACGCCAGGTATATTGGCGGTGCAGAGGCTACAATTAAACTCTGGACGAATCAAAGCAATTCGCTGAAAGCTATCTTGCGAGGAGGAACGGATATATACAACTTCAGAACCCTCGGTCTTTTTCCAAGAACTCTGCAATTTGAACAACCAGGTAATGGTACAGATGGTGCTTCCATCCAAGGCTCAACTTTCGTAAACAACTATAACCTTGCTGGCTTCTTAGTACATACTTACTACGGCTCCACAGGTATTTCATTCACATCAAGCCTTGGTATTACACAAGAAAGTTTTGATCTGAACAGAACAATAATATCAGCCACCCAACTTATCGGTTCACAAACCAATGTTGACCAGGCAGGTGCCGTTACTACTAACCAGCTTATAACTGATCAGATAGACAAAGGCATATTTGCTCAGGAAGAAGTGAATATTAAAGACATGCTCATATTAACTGCAGGTGTTCGGGCTGATAAATCATCAAACAACGGCGATCCGAACCAGTTATATTATTACCCGAAAGCTTCGGCAGCTATTAACATTCATGAACTTTCATCATGGAGTTCAGAAGACTGGGATCAGTTGAAACTGAGAGTAGCTTATGGGCAATCAGGAAACTTTGCAGAATTCGGATCCACATTTACAGCACTAGGCCCAACAAGTATTGGCGGGGCAGCGGGTTCATTGGTGAGTACATTGCAGGGAAATGAAGATGTAGCTCCTGAAAGGCAAAGTGAATTGGAGATTGGTTTCGACCTCGGGTTTTTTGATTATCGCCTTGGGCTGGAAGCTTCTTATTACATAAAAACAGTAGAAGATCTTTTGTTGGAGGCCCAGGTTCCTGAATCATCAGGCTTTACAACAAAAGTTACCAATGCCATGGATATGCGCAATAATGGGGTTGAACTTGCATTAATTGCAGAACCCATCCGCACCAGCAAAATAAACTGGTATAGCCGCACCAGCTTCTGGATGAACAGGAGTGAAGTTACGAGACTTGATATACCGGCTTTTGCAGTAGGAGCATTCGGCACAACCCTGGCTACTTATTACATTGATACAAACGCCAGTGCAACACAGATAGTAGGGATTGCTCCCGATTCTATTGATACAAACGGTGATGGCGCTTTAGACCTTGCTGTGGATACAGATGGTGACGGATTAGCTGAAGGACTGGAAGTTTGGGGCGATTCTGAACCTGATTTTCAGATGGGCTTTTATAACGAATTCTATCTTGGTGATTTCAGGTTATCGTTCAACATTCATTGGAAAAAAGGAGGAGATAATATCAATCTTACTACACTGCTCACAGATATATTTGGAACAAGCCCGGATTACGATGATGAAACCCTGAACCCGTACTTTGATGCAGATGGATTATCAAACGGTGTTTACAGGCTTAACAACCTGGGTGTTTCAGCCCAACCATGGGTGGAAGATGCTTCTTATGTACGCCTGAGAGAAATTGGCCTATTCTACAATTTTGATGAAGATAAACTAAAGAGCGGAACAAATGGCGTACTGAGGGGGATCGAAGTGGGAGTTTCAGGCTACAATGTTCTCAACTTCTTTGATTACAGCAGTTATGATCCTGAGGTATCTAATTTTGGCGTAAATGGTATTTCAACAGGAGTGGAAGTAACACCTTTCCCGAGTTCAAAAAGGTATTATTTTCATCTGAATCTTAAATTTTAACCCTTTAAATCAGAAATATGAAATTGCTAAATATAAAAACGATAACTGCAGGGGCCATGTTCTCTGCATGTATTCTTGCGGCAGGATGCAATATTGATGAACTGATTGACCCGAACAACCCAAGCCTTCAGGGCATTGAGCTTGCGGCAACAGTAGAGGAAATGAATAACCTCGTTGCAGGTTCTGCCTCAGCCATGCGTATTGATTACATTTATTATGTTGACGATTGCGGCATCATCGGGCGGGAATATTATTATTTCTCCGGCGCTGACCCGAGGTTCACTGCCGACCTGCTTGGAAAAGAATCCGCTACATTAGATAACAATACATTTTACTTGGGAAGGCCGTGGGCAGGGCGGTACAGAACTATCAGGAACTGCTGGGTGCTGAGGCATTCTATTGAAAATACAACCATCTCAGAAGAAGATTTAAGTACAGAAGAGAAGAGGGGTTACCTTGGATTTGCAAAAACTGTACAGGCATATCAGCTTTTACTCAACCTGAACCTGACTTATAGCAAAGGAGTACGTTTAGATGTTGAAGACCCCAATGCTATGGGCCCGATAGTAGGTTTCAGCGAGTCACTCAGCGGCATTATGTCTTTGCTTGATGATGCTTACAGCGACCTGCAAAGTGCAGGGGATGCTTTCCGCTTCACACTTTCAAGTGGTTATGCGGGTTTTGATACTCCGGCTGGATTTGCCCAGTTTAACAGGGCAATTAAAGCAAGAGCCGCTGTTTACGCAGAAGATTGGGCAGCTGCGGAAGATGCACTGAATAATTCTTTCCTTGATCTTGGTGGTGCATTGGGCACCGGTGTTTATCATGTTTATTCATCAGGCCCGGGCGACCTTTTAAATGACCTGTACCTTGCTCCTAACTCTTCACCCGGTGGATTGGCAAGATGCGCTCATGACAGTTACGTAGATGATGCTGAAGCTGGCGACTTGCGATTGAGCAAGGCTCCGATGCGCACAGACCCTGCAATTCAGGATGGTTTAACAAGCAACTATGATGTGTTGATCTATCCTGATAATACCAGCCCGGTTTGTGTGATAAGAAATGAAGAACTTATTCTTTTGTTTGCTGAAGTGAAGGCTCAAATGGGCGCTTCCGGCGAAGCTGTTGCAGCCATTGATTATATCCGTTCAACGGCAGGTGGATTGCCAGCCTATAGTGGGGGAACTTCTACAGATGATTTGATAAATGAAATCCTGAACCAAAGAAGATATTCACTCTTTGCTGAAGCGCACAGATGGGTAGATATGCGCCGCTATAATAAACTTGGTGAACTACCTATTGACAGGGATGGTGATGATGTATGGGTAGAGTTTCCTCTACCTGCTGATGAAGAAGGTATTTAATTGAGTACAAATAATTTTATCGTCTGATGCAAACCTTTGCATCAGACGATTTTATTTTCAATACCTGCAAGTAGGTTTGCTCATGTGGTGTTAAAAACATTTCAGGGATAGGTGATATTAAAAGAACCGGGCAGTACCTGGTTAATATGATGCTTCAAATGTTTTACATAATCTTCCGCCAGCCAGGCGATTGTTTTTAAAGAAATTTTTTCTATACCTGTGTTCACTGTTCTCTCATAATTTTCCGGGTTCATATTTTTCAGCACAACGCAAATTCTTTCATTCATGAGTTTCCAGAGCATTATCACTTCTTCTGCATCCATGTTTTGATAATCATTTGAAGCAACCCAATGATCCTGATCATACACAATATGAGGGTTCTTTTCAGTTTGCACGGCAATGAAACGCCGCAGGTTATTCTGTGCAGAATCAATTAAATGCCCAACTATTTCTTTTTTACTCCATTTACCCGGTACAGGCTTATCAGAAAATTCCATCATGGAAATTTTAGAAAATACCGGAACGTAAGTTTGCAAAAGTTGGTGTAATTCAGCAATCACTCCTTTCATAAAAATAGTTTTTGCAAATATCCGCCCATTTTTTAACAATAAATACCTGGTGCTGCCGTCCTGAAAGTATTGGCTCTATTTCTTTTGGGCATCTGCTGCAGCAAGTGTAATTTTGCCGCCGCCCATTGAGGGTATAAGTTTAACAGGATGGACAGGAAACAGGTTATCGGGTTTATTTTGATCGGGGTGTTATTTGTAGGCTTTCTGCTGGTGCAGAGTTATTACTCTCAACAGGAACGCATGCAGCAGGCTATTGAAAAGCACAGGCAGGATTCCATCGCCCTCCTAAAAAAACAAGACAGCATAGTACAGGCACAAAAAGTTGAGGAACAGGTTGTAAAGAATGTTGAGCAAAATATTACTTCTGCACCGGTTGCAAATATTAACGATTCACTTCTGCAACTGAGGAAATTACAAGCAATGGGACCTTTTGCAAATGCAGTAAACGGCATTGAAGATTTTCCTGTGCTTGAAAATGACGATTTGAAAATCACTTTTTCAACCAAAGGTGGTCACATACAAACTGTAGAACTGAAAAAATACAAAGATTACAAAGGTGAGCCTCTTGACCTGGTAAACAGCAGCAATAATAAGTTTGGATACACATTTTATTTTAATGAAAACAAGATCATAAATACTGACAGTTTATATTTCGAGGCAATGCCGGGTAGTGATGGAAAAAGCATTACGTTTCGTTTGCCGGCAGGCGATGGAAAATATTTTGATCAGCTATACAGTTTTAATGATACTTCTTACCTCGTTGATTATTCAATTAATTTGAATGGATTTAATTCAGTGATTCCTTCAAGTATGCCACTTCTTATTCTCAATTGGCAAAACGAAATGCAGAAACAGGAAAAGAGTACTGAGTTTGAAAGACAATATTCAAAACTTTATTTCAGCTATGCAAATGGCGACCTGGATTACAAAAGTGCTAATGGGAAAATTGAATTTGACAGCAAAGTAAAATGGGTTAGTTGCCAGCAGCAGTTTTTTAATGCAACACTGATTGCACAAAACACTTTTGATAATCAGGGTTCTATCAATGTGTATGCAGAAGATACTTCCAGTTTCTTAAAACTCTGCAATACGGAATTATACATTCCTTTTAATAACCAGGCTGCTTTCAACTTTCCCATGCAATTGTACCTGGCCCCCAACGAGTATGCTGCAATGAAACAGCTTGATATCGGCTTGCAAGATGTGATCCCGATGGGCACAGGGCTTATTCGTTGGCTGAACCAGTGGCTCATAGTACCGATCTTTAATTGGCTGGGAAATTTTGTAACCAATTACGGGCTTACCATTCTTTTGCTTACACTAGTTATTAAGCTCATACTTACACCTCTTACGTATCGCTCTTATTTATCAATGGCAAAAATGCGAGTGCTGCAGCCTGAGATGACTGAAATAAGAGAAAAGTATAAAGAAGACCAGGCGAAGTTGGGGCAGGAGCAACTTAAACTCTTTAGAAAGGCGGGTGTAAACCCACTCGGAGGCTGTATTCCAACACTCCTCTCCATGCCAATACTCATTGCTGTATTTAGGTTATTTCCAGGCTCAATAGATTTAAGACAGCAAGGATTTCTTTGGGCGAACGATCTCTCAACCTATGATGACATTCTCAGTTTCGGAACGAATATCCCTTTTGTAGGTCAACACATCAGTTTATTCTGCGTACTAATGACAATCTCCTCAGTTATGTATGTTCGCATTAACATGGCTCAAGCTGCAAGTTTGCCGAAAGAAATGAAGTTCATGCAATATCTCATGCCCCTATTCTTCTTTTTCTTCCTCAACAGTTCCCCTGCTGGACTAACGTACTACTACTTTGTGAGCAACATGGTAACGTTTGCACAACAATGGGGGATCAGAAAATTCCTAATCAATGATGCAACCATTCATGCAAAAATCCAGGAGAACAAAGCGAAACCTGTTAAGCAAAGCGGATTTCAGAAACGCCTGGAAGAAGCCATGAAACAATCTCAGCGTATAAAAGAAACTAGAGAGCAGCAAAAGAAAAAAAAGAAGTAACCGTTTCTTGATTCTCAGTACTACTTTAGAAAAATTCTAATCTTACTCACTTTTTTGCTTACTGTCTTGTTCGGTGTAAATATATGTACCTTTAGATACATAAAATTTTACCATGCCGCTTACAATTCCATCATTAAAACAAAGGAATACACTCATTTTAGTTACACTTATTTTTATAGGAATATTTATAGGTATCGGGTTAGAAAAAATTACCGGTGGGTTATTAGGGTCAATAATTATTTATGTCATCTTTAGGCCACTCAATATTTATTTTCAGGAAACCAAGAAATGGAACAAAGGATTATCAACCGCACTCATTTTAATTATTTCATTTGTTTGCCTCATCATCCCCATTTTCTTGTTTATCACTCTTATATCAGACAGGGTTATTTACTATATGAATCACCCTGAAATAACTGAAGAGATTTTAAAAAATATTGATCAGTTTGCTACGGAAAAATTAAATGAACCTGATATTATCAATGAAATAATTGTTTCATTAAAAGCCGGTGCTGCAAATTATGTAGGCTCAATTGTAAATAGTGCTGCAATCACATTGGTGCAGGTCCTAGTTATGTATTTTATATTGTATTTCACAATGAAAGAATTCAGGGCATTTGAAAATGCATTGGTACATCAACTTCCATTTAAAAAATCAAATTCCTTGAAAATAGGCAATGAGTTGCGCAATATGACTTATTCCAACATATTAGGGCAAGGTTTAATTGCAGTTATCCAGGGGACATTATTAGGTTTAGGATTTCTTATTTTCGGAATTCCTGATCCGGTTTTTTGGGGTATAATGGGAGTATTTGTATCTATGTTACCCATTTTTGGCGCTCCATTAATATTTGTACCTGCTGGAATTATAGAGTTTTCAAATGGAAATACGGTGGCGGGTTTAGGAATAATTATTTTCGGATATTTGATCATAACTACAATTGACAATTTTATTCGAATGGCTTTAGGAAAAAAAATCGCCCATACCCACCCGCTTATAACTATCATTGGCGTTGTGATAGGCTTTCAGTTTTTTGGAATACTCGGAATACTTTTTGGCCCGCTTATGCTCAGCTTATTTATTATCCTAGTAAAAATATACAACGCAAACAGAGTTGAGATTGCAAAATTAGAAGGTGAAGAAGATACAGCATAAATAATTAAAAAAATAGATACAACTATGAGTAGCAAAAATAGAAGTTCGCTAGGCGAAGAAACACATGATACAATGGATGATATAAAATCATACATTAACTTACGGCTGCGGTTAATCGAATTGAACATTACTGAAAAGGTGTCAACCATCCTTGCAAAGATTATTTCTTCAGCCTTAGCCATGATTTTTTTTACACTTTTCATATTCTTTGGTTCTTTTGCATTTTCTTATTGGCTTGCGGATAAGTTGGGAAGTTATCTTGCAGGTTTTGGAATCGTTGCTTGTTTTTATTTATTGGTCGCCCTACTGCTGGCCTCAGTGGGAAAAAATGCAATCCGAAGAAAACTAATCAAATCATTTATTGAAGCTTTTTCAAATGACAGCAAACATGAGAAATAAAAGAAATGCAATCAGATCTATTGAGGATCTTCATGCTGAGAAGGAGTTGATACGCAATGAAATAGCTGAGCATGAACAGGTGTTAAAATCACACTATCAGAGTATTCTGCACAAAGTAAATCCGATTCTATATATAGCAGATCTCTTTTCCGGGAAAAGCAAAGAAGGTGAAAATGAGACAAATAAGAATACCATGAGTTGGATGGAAACAATCCTTAAAACTTTTGTATCCGCTGCTGCAGGCGACATCCTTTATAAAAGAAGTAAAAAAAATTTTGGGAAAGCATTAATGGCGTATGCATTGGAGCAGGGAAAAAAAATTATAACTGAAAAGGATATTGCAGAACATATTGAAAAAATTAAAGAGTGGCTGAAGAAAAAAGAAAATACTAACGAAGAAACAGAGGATGAGGATTAATTATGAAATAGCATTCGTTGGCCGTTGCTTTCTTCTATTACGTTCCCGTCATCAAAAACCAGGTTTCCGTTCACAAAAGTTTTCATCACCTTACCCTTGAATGTTTTTCCTTCCAACGGACTCCAGGCACATTTATAAAAAATGGTTTCCTTAGAAACTGTAAATTCTTTGTTCAGGTCAAGGAGAAGGAGATCAGCAAAATAGCCTTCCCGTAAAAACCCCCTGTCTTTTATCTTGAAGCAATCAGCTACTGCATGGCTCATTTTCTCTCCAATTTTTTCCAAACTTATTTTTTGTTGCTGATAAAAATGCAGCATGATGTTGAGACTGTGCTGTACCATCGGGCCGCCGCTGGGGCAGCTTGTGTAGGGGTTTTGTTTTTCTTCCCAGGTATGCGGCGCATGATCAGTTGCTATCACATCAATCTGGTTGTCAATCAGGGCCTGGAGTATCTCCGGCTTATGATGCGCATCTTTTATTGCAGGGTTCCATTTGATCTTTGTGCCGAGTGAGGTATAATCGCCTGCATCAAAAAATAAATGATGTACACATGCTTCAGCAGTGATCCTTTTTTTAGCAAGTGGTATTATATTGTTAAATAAACTCAATTCATCTGCGGTGCTGATATGAAGAATATGCAGGCGGGTGTCATATTTTTTAGCAAGGCTTACAGCATGAGAAGAAGATTTGAAACAGGCTTCTTCATTCCTGATCACAGGATGTAATTCGATTGGAATATTATCTCCATAGGTCGCTTTATATTTTTCGAGATTGGTTTTTATGATGTGTTCGTCTTCACAATGTGTTGCAATGAGCGCAGGCGCATTTTTAAAAATATGTTCAAGAGTTCGTTCATTATCAACCAATAAATTCCCTGTTGATGAACCGAGGAATATTTTTATGCCGCAAATTTTTGAAGGGTCTGTTCTCAGAACTTCTTCAGCATTTTCATTGCTTACGCCCATGTAAAATGAAAAATTTGCAAGGGAAGATCTTGCTGCAAGCCTGTAACGTTCTTCAAGCAATTCCTGCGTAAGTGAAGGAGGGTTTACATTCGGCATATCCATGAAACCCGTTACACCACCAGCCACAGCGGCTTTGCTGCCATGATAAATATCTTCTTTGTGCGTAAGCCCTGGCTCACGAAAATGAACCTGGTCGTCAATAATGCCGGGCATCATATATAAACCGGTGGCGTCAATCTCATCAATTTTAAAAGAAACAGAAATGTTCGGGTCTATGCGCTCGATCCTCCCCTTTTTTATGAGCACATCAGCAGAAAAGATTTTTCCTTCGTTGAC
>JBJXHH010000096.1:0-13154 GCA_046160675.1 Chitinophagales bacterium | reverse complement strand
ACACAGGAACATCCCTGCAATGGAAAAAGAACGGAGTAAATATACTTGGTGCCACAGCATCATCTTACACAGTAACCGCTAAAGGAACTTACACTTGCGAAACTTCCAGTGCATGCGGCACGGCCCTGTCATCAGGCATAACCATTTTAGTGAACAAAAAACCAGCGGCATCAATAACAGCCGGAGGACCAACAAGTTTCTGTGCCGGCGACTCGGTAGTACTTACAGCAAATGCAGGGGTTGATTTATCGTATCAATGGTTGCAAGGAACTACGCCAATTGTCGGCGCCACAGCCATCAGTTATACAGCCGTCACAGCGGGCAATTATAAATGCAGTGTTACAAGAACATCAACAGGGTGCAGTAAAACATCTAATAAAATTACTGTAACTATTCCTTGCAGGGAGGGAGATAATGAGATGGGTGATGCAGTAACTATTTTCCCGAACCCGGCAACAGATAAATTCATTCTCCAGGCACAAATACAGGGTGCTACAATAACTATCTATAATTCAGTAGGTGAAGTTATGTATACAAAAGAAGTACATGCACAAAAAGGATTTATAAATGAAACCATTGAGCTGCAAAACATTTCTGCAGGAATTTATTTTGTGTTCATAAGCAGCGCAGAAAAATTCTATGAACAAAAATTGATTGTACATTAGAAATCAAAACCATCATCAACAATAAGCGAATATTCTCAGTTTATTAAATTCATAAAAAAAATATAATATGCGACACTCTGTTTTTACTATCGCCTCATTCTTCCTTTCTTGTGTTGTTCATGCGCAAACCGCCCCCGGCATTGAATGGCAAAATACCATTGGCGGGACAAAATATGATGATGTTAAAAGTATTATACAAACATCTGATGGAGGTTATTTAGTATCCGGCGACTCTAACAGCAACATGAGCGGCGACAAGTCAGAAGATAAAAAAGGGGATGTTGACTATTGGATTGTAAAACTGGATGCAATTGGTAATATCGTATGGGATAATACAATCGGTGGAAATAAAGTTGACAACGCCTATGGGGTAATTGAAACCAACGAAGGAGAATATATTATTTCGGGAACTTCATACAGCGGCTCTTCGGGCGATAAGACTGAAAATGCTATAGGCGAAGGTGATATCTGGCTGGTTAAATTAGACAGTATCGGTAACATGCTTTGGGATAAAACAATCGGAGGCACAGCCCTCGACATACCATCTCAAATAGAAAGTTGTAATGATGGGGGTTTTATTGTTTGTGCATGGTCAAGAAGTCCTGCAGGGGCAGATAAAGAAGAGAACTCGTTTTTGAACATTTTCGGAGTGTATACAGCTGACTACTGGATAATCAAATTTGACGAAGATGGAAATATTCAATGGCAAAATACAATAGGTGGGGGTGGTGAAGATTATGCGTATTGCATAGAACAAACTTTTGATAACGGATATATTGTTGGAGGGGGATCATATAGCGGCATAAGCGGAGATAAAACTGAAGACCAATGGGGAATTAGTAGCCCGGATTATTGGGTACTAAAACTTGACAGTGTTGGAAACATTGAATGGCAAAATACAATTGGCACAGAGGCGTTTGAAGAATTATATGATATTATTGAAACCGAAAAAGGTTATCTACTTGGCGGGCTTTCCTGGGGCGATGTAGGCGGCGATAAAACAGAACCCACTAATGGTAGTGCAGACTATTGGGTTTTGCAATTAGACCTATTCGGAGATATAGTATGGCAGTTATCTATTGGCGGTTCCGCACAAGATCAGTTATATTCTATGGAAAAAGATGCCGAGGGTTATTTTTTAGGAGGATGGTCAACAAGTGGGATAAGTGGCGATAAAACTGATGACAGTGAAGGAAGCAATGATTATTGGATAATTAAGATAGATACAATTGGAAACATTCTGTGGCAAACCGGAATAGGGGGAAATTCTTCAGATGCCTTGACCTGTATTTCAAGCACAGCGGACGGCTCAATTATTTTAACCGGAAATACTTTGAGTGGTTTGAGCGGAGATAAAACGGAAAACAGTATGGGGCAATCGGATTATTGGGTGGTGAAACTGCAATGCAGCCAATCCACATTTTATGCGGACGCTGACGGCGATGGTTTCGGAAATATGCTCGACTCAGTTTCTTCCTGTACAACGCCTGTAGGCTATATTACAAATAACACTGATTGCGATGATGCGAATGCTGCAATTTATCCTACTTCAATGGAAGTTTGTAACATGCTTGATGATAATTGCAACACAGTTATTGACGAAGGCTTCGTAATAAATACATTTTATCTTGATTCCGATGGCGATAATTTCGGAACAAGCGAAACAGACAGCGCAACTTGTTTAACAAGCATAGATGGATTTGTTGCCGATAACACAGATTGTGATGATACAAACGAACTCATTTACCCTGGCGCTACAGAATTACCTGACGGGATTGACAACAATTGCAACGAACTGATTGACGAAGGAATCGTTTCGGTTCCTGATGTTGAAAAAATAATAACATTAAACATTTTCCCCAACCCCACATCTGATCATTTTACAATTGAAATACAATCAACAGAAATACAATCAGCGGATATAAAAATTTCCATTACAAACATGTTGGGTGAAGAAATATTTTCAGAAACAGCAAGATTAATTTCCGGTGAATTAAATAAAACAATTCAGTTGACTGAAACTCTAGTTTCCGGAATTTATACTGTAAAAATAATTTCAGGAAAACACACCCTTTCCGAACAGTTAATTATTGTGTAATCCTCTCTGTAAGCACACATTCGTCCATCGTTGCTGCATACAACGATGGATTTCTTTTTTCAGCCGATCCTTAAAAACTGAATATCTTCGCCATGAAATTTCAGAAACATGAGTTTATTGCCCTGGCAAACTGCTATAATAAAAGAAACAGAACAACTGACGGAACATACCCGCAGGTTTTTGTTCCGGGTAAAAGATGTTGACGTTTTTCACTTCAAACCGGGTCAATTTTTAACCCTTGATCTTCCGATTCATGAACGACAAAGTAAAAGGCTGCGGAGCTACACTATCGCCTCTGCGCCCAAAAATACCAATGAGTTTGAACTGGTAGTGGTGGAACTACCCGAAGGGAAAGGGTCGCATTATTTGTTTGAACAATGCGACATAAGCAGCGAAGTACAATTTCGTGGGCCGCTCGGAAGTTTTACAATTGATGATCTTACAAAGGATATTTGTTTAGTATGCACCGGAACTGGCATTGCCCCCTTTCGTTCCCAGTTACATTATTTGTTAAAGAATGATATAAAAATCCCCGAGATCCATCTTGTATTCGGAACAAGATATTTTAAAGATATTTTGTTTTTAGATGAAATGATGGAGTTGGAAGAACAGTTTCCCGGTTTTCATTACCATCTTACATTATCTAGAGAAACAAATGAGAACTATAAAGGAGACAAGGGTTATGTTCACCCCGTCTACGAAAAAATTTGTCGGCAGGGTAAAAGAGAAATGCATTTTTACCTCTGCGGATGGAGGCTTATGATTGATGAAGCAAGAAAACGAATTGCTGCAATGGGATACGACACAAAACATGTTCATCTGGAACTTTACGGATAATACCCCTCTTACACATGCCACAAAAAATAGCATTCACTGATAAAGAAGGTTATGAAACCCTTGCATCTATAAGGCAGGCACCGGCTTTTAATCGCTGGATGTACGATTCTGTAAAAAAATACTGTTCCGGCAATATACTGGAAATAGGTAGCGGTATAGGTAATATCTCTCAATGTTTTATCAATGATAAAAAGGAAATAACACTGAGCGACTATAACAGTGAATATTTTGGTTATCTGCAAGAAAACTTTGGTAAAAACAAGTTTATAAAAAATATATTGCAGATAGACCTTGTGCATCATTCGTTTGAAAATGCATACAAAGACTATTTAGGAAAGTTTGATTGTGTTATAACTATGAATGTTGTAGAACATGTGCATGACGACTTTCTTGCCTTGGAAAATATGAGCAAATTATTATCAGGCGACGGGACACTCATAATCCTGGTACCCGCAAATAAATTTTTGTTCAATTCACTTGATAAAGCTCTGGGGCATTACAAAAGGTATAACAAAAAAATGATGCAAGACCTTCTAAATGGAACGGGCTTTGAAGCACAAAATATCAGGTATTTTAATGTGGCAGCAATACCCGGATGGTTTATAGCCGGAAATGTTTTTAAGAATACTTCCCTGCATGCCGGCCCAATGAAATTTTATAACAAACTGGTTCCATTCTTTAAAATAATTGATACATGTCTTATGCATAAAGCTGGCATTTCTATAATTGGAATTGGCAGGAAAATGAAGAAATAATTGCTGTAATTTGCAGCTGAAAATTGTTCATGCTCATTCTGCTTCCTGTTATTGCTTTTTTTCTTACGTTTTTGCTGGTATATGCCTTGCAAAAAAAACTTCTTCGGCAGAAGCCCGCCCTTGCATTTATTCTTTCACTTGTTTTTTCAAGCTGTTTCGTTTTTATAAATACAGAGCTGTTAAGTTTATTTAATGCAGTTACTGAAACGGCTATAAAAACATCCTGGATTTTATATGTATGTATTTTAGGATTGATACTAAGAAAGGTTAAACTTCCTCTTAAAGAAATATTTTTTTTAGACAGAAAATTTTTTTTCAGGGAATATTTTTTTTTGAAGATCGCAGTATTAGTCATTTTATCTGTTACCCTCCTGATTTCAATAACAGCCTACCCAAACACATGGGACAGCATGACTTACCATCTTGCAAGGGTGATGCATTGGCTGCAAAACAGGAATGTTGAACATTACCCGACCGCAATTGACAGGCAGGTTTCTTTTCAGCCGCTGGCCGAATACTGTATGATGCATTGCATGGCTCTTAGCGGAATAGAAAAAACAGCAAACCTTGTGCAGTGGGTGTTTTTCTGCGGAATTGTTTGTATCGCTTATGAGCTTGCTGGGCAGATTGGGGCCGGGAAAAAAGGAAAATACATTGCTTGTTTTTTAGTTGCAACTATTCCAATGGCAATTCTGCAAGGAAGTAGTACGCAAAATGATCTCGTTGCCGGTTTTTTTATTGCAGGATCAATTTTGTATTTGCTCAAATGCATAAAAGAAAAATTTTTAAAAAAAGATGTTTTTTTATTTTCAGTTTTTGTAGGATTGGCATGTATCAGTAAAGGAACAGCCTATATTTATCTTCTTCCGGTTTTGTTTGTCTTTGCGTCAGCGCTCATCATAAGGAAATCTTTTTTATCTGTTCCAACGGGCCTTGCATCAGTTTGTATAATTCTTCTTTTTTGTAGCCTGCATTGGAATAGAAACTATAATACCTATGGGTCAATAACAGGCCCAGACTATGAGTTGCAGAACAGGGTTATCACTCTTAATGGTCTTATAAGCAATGTTTCCAGGAATATTGCCATGCACCTGCGTTTACCGTTTCCTGCTTACAATAATGCATTGAATAATGCTGTTGTGAAATTTCATAATATCATTCATACAGACATTCATGCGCCGTCCTACAAGTGGTCGGGTACTCCGGCATTTGTATTGGGCCAATTTACAACACAGGAAGATAGTGCAGGCAGTTTAATACATGTGGTTTTACTTGTAATACTTTTTACAGTTTGCCTTTTCAGTTTTAGAAAACAAAACAAGTATTTATTACTAACAGCAAGTATAGTTTTTATCATGTTCATTTTGTTTTGCCTTATCTTACGTTGGCAGGTTTGGCATGTTCGCCTTCATCTGCCTATGCTTGTTTGCGGTAGTATTTTGTGCGCTTGTTTGATGGAAAGGTGGAATAAACATTTTCTGAGGGTAATAGCCATTCTGATTTTTTTATATAGCAGCCTGTTTCTGTTTTATAATTATTCAAGACCTCTTGTTGGGCCGAAAAATATTTTTTTTAAAAGAGAATACAATCAATATTTTTTTACCAACATGCAAAACCAACAACCTTTTTTCCTCATGAGTGCAATTATTCATAGAGAACAACTCAAGAACATCGGGTGGGTTGTTTCCGCTGATGCCTGGGAATTCCCTTTGTGGCTGCTTTTATCTGATGAGGAAGGAATCACAATGCAGCATTTTCTTGTAAGCAATCAGACTAGCAAAATTGAAAAACAAGAACCCTTTTCTTCCTTTGTGCCGGATGTTGTTGTTTCAAATACAATTGAACCGGACAGCCTCGGGCGGATGTATTTTAAAAACAAAGATTATTTCTTGGTTTATAAAAGCGAAAAATGGAAACTGTACCAAGACGTAACTACGCTAAATGACTAACTGAACACTGTGTTGAGTATTTCCGGCGAACGCATTTCACCAAAACCTTCTATGTGTAGCGAGAAATACTGAATGAGATAATGTAGGAGTTGTTTCCTGTCTACAGCAGGAAGTGATATCTCCTGCGCCTGCTCCATACCCAGAGGCAGGAATTTTTTCAGAAGGGTTGAAAATTTTTCATCAAGAAAAAAAACGCCTGTTGAAACAGCATCAGAAAAGATCCCTTCTTGTAACAAAAAATATTTTCCACCATCAACAGAAGGAAAAAAACCTAGATGTTTACTTAACCCAAGCAGGAAAGCAATGTGAAAATTTTTTACAGGCATGTTTTCACCATCGAGTAAGACAAAAGATTTCTGTACATATTCAAAAACCTCTTCCTGCTTAACATGCTCTTTTTGAGTTTTATTAAGCAGCTCAATGCAAAACAACAACAGCGAAGAAAGAACAATATCAAACGGAATATGCTGGTACACAAAAGCAAGCTTTGCTTCGCTGATGCGAAAGATATTGCCACTTTCCCTGTAATACACAACTAAATCAAGCAAGTTTCCATGTTGGTATAAAGCCGCTTTACCCTTGGCTTTTGCGCTGTGAACGCCGTTTACAAGGTAGGTTTGAACCCCGAACTTTTCAGTAAAGATCTTTACGATGATACTCGTTTCTGAATACTTTGTTGAACGCAGAACAATGCCGTTGGTTTTGTGCAGCATAATGTAAAGGTAAGATTGCCAAGATTGACAAAAACATATCTGGGTTAATTCACAATCAAGAACTTTGTAACAAAAGTCTGAATGCCATCATCGCTGGAGGAATATACAAGATACACCCCAGTTTTTGCCCGCTGCCCGTTGTAGCCTTTGCCGTCCCACACAGCCTGCCCGCCCAAAGCGGTTGTTTCATAAATGAGCCGGCCGGCATCATCAGTAATTTTTACCTGTGCATCCTGCACTAATCCACTGATGGCGATGAGCCCGTTATAATTTTCTCTTACAGGGTTTGGGAAAACTTTTACATTTTGATGTACTGCGGTTCCTTCAGTTGCTGTGTATCTGTAAGAAACGATTCCCTTGCTAGTTCCGAAAAAAACTTCGCCGGTTTCTCCATCTATGGCAATGGTCAATACGCTATTGCTAAGCAGGGGTGAATTACTTTCGTTAAAGAAAAGGAGCTGCTCAGTACCGTCCTCACTAATTAAAAAAACGCCACTGTTAGTTCCTATCCATTTCCTGTTTGCCCCGTCAATTGTGATGCAGTTTACAATTTCCTTGCTGAGCAAAAATTCATTATACCCCCCCAGGTTCACTAAAGGTTGCGATGCATCTCCAGATGTTGTTCCTGAAAAAACCTCACCCGGATTATAGAAAATAGAAACACCCTCACTTGTACCAACCCATATTTCTCCATCTTTATCTTTTGCAAGGCAGTAAATTGTATTTGTAGCCAGGTTTCCGCTTCCTGCTCCGGTAGTTAGTAATCTTTGCTCATCATCAGAATCGTCTAAAACATCTAGCCCGTGGTTATAAACGAAGACGCCTGTTCCTTTAGGTGACTGTATCCATTTTTGACCGAAATCATCAATTATAATTTGTGCTAACCCACCTGATACACTGCATGAAAAATTTCTCCACTCTCCTGCTGCTGTTCTAACTACTAATTGGTTAATCGCACCGTAGTTACTTGCCCAGAGATTCCCATCAGCATCAATTGCAATCCCTGCAACCCTGCAAGAGCCGGCATCGCCAACAGCAATATCTAAGGCAGGAGTATTCAATTCATTGAAGACTTCAATTGTCTTATTGTTATTATCATACTCTACAATACCATCACCGAAAGAACCGAAATAAATTTTGTTTGTTCGGGCATCATAGGTGACAGTAAAAAGGTCATATACATTTTCAAGCTCGGGGTGGCCATATTGGCTGACATTGTTCCAGCTTCCATAATTCATTACAAAAAACCCTTCATAATTATTCAAGTATTGCCATGAGGCATTTATTTCTCCCGGCGCCACCCATAACCCGTAATTGAAAAATTCCATGTCAAAAACTTTAGGAGATAGGGGCCCGTTTGGAATATATGTAGAGTATACGCCATTATTATAATGCAACAAACCCCTGTATGGATCAGCAACCCAAAATGACCCTGCTGGCGTTAGTGAGTTTCCATCAGTGTCAATATCCACCTGACGGGCTTCAAAAAAGGTATCAGAAAGGTCAGTATCATAAACTTGAGAACCGTCATTATTTATGATAGTAAGTTTAATTATATAATTACCATCTTCAGTTTTTGTTCTTAATACTGACAGCATGTTGTTCCCCGTATTCAAATGCTGAATGGAATACCCCTCTGCATCCTCAAAATATGAAACCCAGGTACTGCCATCAAACACATAGAGAAGAGAATCATCTACCACAGCATAGAGTTTATTACCCAGAGTTTGAATTCCTGAGACTCCCCCATCGGGAAGCGATGTATCCTCGAGGCTTATATTCTCCCATTTGCCAAAATCCTGCAGGTTTGTTTCAGAAAGATTCCCTTTGAATATGCCAAAATCAGTGGCGGCATAAATGGCATTGTCATAAACGGCGCAGGCATGTACTTCAAAAGTGGAGCTTGCTTCCTCATCTATAAATATATAAGTGGCGGGACTCTCATTTTTCCCGATGTTATACACCACTATTCCGAACCCGCAGCTGAGGAGAACTGTATCTCCAAAAAAAGCTGCTTGATTTACGCTTTTATCGCCTGTAATACCGCTGGTTTTTATATAGGGAAAGTTGATAATACTGTTATTTACAATAAAATCAATATTACTGTTGAGGTATGTTATGACCAAAGTGTTTTGTTCTTCTCCAAAAAACACCTCTACAGCCCCAACATCACTCAGCCCATTGGCCTTGCTGAATGTTTCGTAAGAATTATCAGTTTTATCATAACTGTAAACACTCGTGGCGTTTGCTGAATAGATCTTATCTCCTCCCACCGCAACGCTGATGTTTCCGCCGTAGGGCAGGTAACTTTTCCACTGCCCTACTGCCACGGGGGTTTGAGCTTGTATGATGGAAAGAAAAAAGGAAAAAACCAGGAAACTGACGATCTGTTTCATACTCCTTGCAAAGTTCTGAAATTGTAACGACGTATGAAGAAATTTGTTGTAATGCTTAATAGGCCTGTGTTAAAGAATCCTGCCGCAATCCCAGAAAGGCATTCTTTATCTTTGCTCACTTTTTTTATAAAATGATTTGGCGGAGCATAGCAAAAATCATCCTGAGAAACCGACTGGTGTTTCTTATAGCCTGGATATTACTTACTGCTTTTATGGCGTATGAAACAACCCAGGTGAAACTTAGCTATGATTTCTACAAAACGATTCCCGAGGACAATCCTGCATTTATTGACTATGAAAACTTTAAAGGCGTTTTCGGGGATGAGGGCAACGTTATGTTCGTTGCGGTACAAAATGAAAAGTTTTGGAACATTGACTTTTTTAAAGCCTGGTGTGATCTTGAAAATGAACTCAAAAAAATTCCTGATGTAGAAAGTGCTCTCTCGGTTTCTTCGGCCATTACGCTTGTAAAAAACACAGGGGAAAGAAAATTTGATGCCCACCAGATATTTGCAGATTTTCCTGATAACCAGGCAGACCTTGATTCATTGAAGGAAGAATTTTTTGGGTTGCCGTTTTACAGGAACAGAATTTATAATGCTGACAGCAATACCTATGTGATGTTTTTATCCTTGGAAAAAGATGTGTTAGACAGCCCAAGGAGAATTAACCTCATTGAAGATATTCAGGAACATACAGAAGCATTTGCCGAGCAACAACAGGTAGATCTGAAATACAGCGGCTTGCCCTACATTCGCTATTACCAACTCACTACAATAACAAGTGAAGTAAGGCTGTTTCTTATTCTTGCCATACTCATTACTATTATCACATTATATTTTTTATTCAGGAGTTTAGAAGCAGTTATTTTTCCTCTGCTCATAATCGGAAGCGGTGTGGTTATTTGCACAGGCATGATGGCCTTGATGGGTTATAAACTCACTGTACTTACCTCACTCATTCCCAGTTTACTTATTATCATGGGAATTCCCAATTGTGTGTATTTATTAAACAAGTATCACATGGAATTCCGCCGACATGGAAACAAAGTGAAAGCGCTGAGTATGATGGTGGAGAAAGTGGGGTTTGCAACTTTGGTAACAAATGCCACAAAGGCGGTTGGATTTACAGTGTTTTGTTTTACAGGGGTAAAGATCCTGGAAGAATTTGGATTAATAACAACAATTGGAGTAATCTCAACCTTTGTGATCTCATTAGTAGGTATTCCTGTTGTGTATTCCTACTTGCCAAAACCGAAAAGCAAACACACTGATCATCTTGAAAGCAAACAATTACAATATGTAATTACAAAGTTGGATAATTATACCCAGCATCACCGAAAAACGATTTTTACAACCGCTATCATTATTGTCCTTGTTTCAATATTCGGAGTTATCCAGTTAAAAAGCAAGGGGTATATTCTGGATGAAGTGAGTGAAAAAACAGAAGTGTACCAGGACATGAAATTCCTTGAAAGAGTATTTCATGGGGTAATGCCGTTTGAGATTATGATCTCAAAGAATGCGGTTGTAGAAAAAGTACAGGACACTATCATAAACACCACACCTGTAATTTCTGAACTTGATACAATGTACACTTACGACACAGTGGTGGTAGTTCGAATTGATACATCCTCAAAGAAGATAACAAATCTTACAACCCTTCAAAAAATAAATCAATTACAAGATACACTGGCTACATACCCTGCATTATCATCTTCTCTTTCAATTATTGACGGGTTAAAATTCGCAAGGCAAGCATATTATAATGGTATTGAAAGATATTATGATTTGCCTGATGCACAAAACATGACAAGCAATGATGCAAATGTGAAAGAGTATCTTGAGAACAGCGAACAGAAAGGGGTATTACAAAACAGGTTTGTAGATAAGAAAGGAGAGGTAGCAAGAATAACTGTACAGGTGGCAGATGTGGGCAGTGACAGTATGCCAAAAATCCTCACTGATTTGCAGCCGAAAATTGATTCGATTTTTGACAAAACAAATTACACAGTAGCAGTAACAGGTACAAGTGTGGTTGCGGTAGAAGGCTACCAGTATCTGATTAACTCACTTGCAGAAAGTTTAGCGCTTGCATTGATCGTTATTTCCTTGATACTATTGTATCAATTTCGGAGCGGAAGGTTGCTGATGATATCACTCCTTCCGAATATCATCCCGCTATTTATCACAGGGGCTATCATGGGATTTTTAAAGATATCAATCAAACCCTCTACAGTTTTGATATTTAGTATTGCCTATGGCATGTGTGTGGATTTTACTGCATATTTCATGGCAAAGTATAAACAGGATCTTGTAAAAAACAGCTTTGATATTCCTAAGACGGTTACAGCATCATTGAAAGAAAGCGGTGTGAGCATGATTTATACTGCTGTTATCCTGTTTGCAGGATTTTTCATTTTCACATTCAGCAAATTTGGCGGGACGGCGAACATGGGCTTACTTACGTCCATCACCCTGGTGGTGGCAATGTTTAATAATTTGTTATTGCTTCCGGCATTGATATTATTGTTTGAAAAAGGATTAAGAAGATCTCATATTCGCAGAAGCAAAAGTATGTACACAGACCTGATTGAAGTAAAGGATGACAAGATAAAGAAATAAGGAAGAGCTGAATACCTTCGCAAAAATAAAAAACGAAATATTCGGCTTTCATCAAACATTACATGAACGAAAAAAAATATAGAGAATATAAAAACTTAAACCTCCCGGAGATTGACAAAACTATTTTGCAATTCTGGAGAGAAGAAAATGTCTTTAAAAGAAGTATTAGCGAAAGAGATGCGAACAACCCGTTTATTTTTTATGAAGGCCCACCAAGTGCAAACGGGCTTCCGGGCATTCATCATGTGATTTCCCGCACTCTGAAAGATATTTTTTGCAGGTATAAAACTATGCAGGGTTACAGGGTGGAACGCAAAGGCGGATGGGATACGCATGGCCTGCCGGTGGAACTTGGTGTAGAGAAAATGCTTGGCATCACCAAAGAAGATATCGGTAAAAAAATTTCAGTAAAAGAGTACAATGACACCTGTAAAAGAGAAGTTTTAAAATACAAAAACAAATGGGAGGAGTTAACGGAGATAATGGGTTACTGGGTTGATCTGGAAAACCCCTACGTTACCTATGAGAATGATTACATTGAAACCCTCTGGTATTTATTAAAAGAACTGTACAAAAAAAATCTTTTGTACAAAGGATACTCAATCCAACCTTACTCCCCGGCAGCAGGAACAGGATTATCCTCAGCAGAATTGAATCAGCCCGGAACTTATAAAATTGTAAAAGACACAACTATTGTTGCACAGTTTAAAGTTGTGAAAGATGATCATGCTATGCACCCAAAATTATTTGCAGGACATAGTGATGTATATCTTTTAGCATGGACAACAACGCCCTGGACATTACCCAGTAATTGTGCTCTGGCAGTCGGGAAAAACATCACTTATGTACAGATCGAAACTTTTAATCAATATACCGGGAAACTTATTTCAGTAATTCTTGCAGAAGAGAGGATCCCTATTTACTTTAAAGAAGAAAATAAAACGCATGCGCTAATAGAAGAAAATAAATTGGGATGGAAATTAATTTCTTCATGTAAAGGGCAGGAACTTGCTGGCTTAAGATACGAACAAATCATCCCACTTTCTCAACCCGAAAACGGCGATTCATTTAAAGTAATTGTTGGCGATTTTGTTTCTACTGAAGATGGTACAGGCAT
>JBJXHH010000095.1:0-9685 GCA_046160675.1 Chitinophagales bacterium | reverse complement strand
TGGTATGTTGTTGACTGGGGTAAAAAATATGTTGACTGCAACGGAGATGGTGTTATCAATGATGATGATACAGCAGCAGTTATCGCAAACTTTGGGTTGGATCACCCCATCATGTCATTAAAATCTGAAGCCGGAGATGTTCCACTGTATCTCGACCCGGTTGAAGATATGCTACACATAGGGCTCAATCAAATTCCAATTATGCTGGGCGATGAGATCAATTCAGTAGATGAGATCTATGGTATCCGCTTTACAGTAACCGTGGAAGGTGAAGATGTTGACGCTGCAAGCCTGAAAGTAAGATATACTGACGGATGGTTGAGCGAAGAAAGCAACCGCCTTTCATTGAATGTACAAGACGTTGATAACAAACGGGTATTCACAGGCGTTGTACGCAAAGACAGGGAGAACACCGGTGGCAACGGCGAAATAGGAACGCTTGATGTTGTAGTGATAGATAACATTTCAGGAAAATCAACAGCCAGCGAAGCAACCATTACTTTCAGTGAAATAAAAGCAATAAAATATAACAAAGAAGAAATTAGTGTTTACACGGAGGCTTATACTTTCGGGGTGGAAGAAGGCAGCACAGTGAATACGATAGTTGATAATTCTGTTTCCGTGTTCCCGACCATCATCACTAATAACTCCTTCACCATCAGCGGAACGCTTGCAATTACAGGAGTTGAAATAGCTGACCTTGCAGGAAAAGTGCTGATGAACGAAATAAAGAATAACACAAAAACCGAGATCATTAACGTTGATGAACTTGCAGCAGGCCAGTATATAGTAACAGTGCATACTGCTGAAGGCAGCACAATGAAAAAGATTATATTACAGTAAACGAGAGTAATCAGGCTTTAAGAAAACAGTAGAAGCCAGGTTCATAGAACAAACCCGCACAGCCTCCTCAGTGCGGGTTTTGTGTTTGTATGAAACCACTCCGCAGGTATTGACTTTCTCAAATACCCTCCGTACCTTGCAGTACAAAACCCGATGTAAAATGAAAATAACTTCTTATGCTGATGAACCCCCGCCTGCAGCAAGTCAATACCTATCCTTTTGGTTATTCATGCAGGAATCAATTTTATAAACATAAAATTTCAATTTATAAAAAACGTAAATTTCAAAAACCTAAATCTGACAAAATGCTAAAGCATTTTGTCATTGATTGTTTTTATGAACATAACAACTTCAATTCAGGCGCAATGCAGTTGCTCATATTATTCAGGTAGTTATTCCTCAGGATTCACATCAGTCTCGGGAGATTGGTACCCAACATATCCACTATCTCTTACGGGGGTTAATGTACATGTAACCGGCAACCTTGTAATAAATACAAACCTCACAATCACGGATTGCATACTCGCAGTTGACCCCGGGTTTGAGATAGTTGTTAATCCCGGATTTACGTTTACAGTGATTAATTCCACACTAAATACTACAAGTTCAACAACCATGTGGAAAGGGGTTCGGGTTTTGGCAGCAACTTCAACTGTGCCCGTACCCGGTAAAATAGTAGCAAATACAGGGTCTTTAATTGCGAACGCAGAGAGGGGGATACATATTGATAATGAATCGCCTTACTACGCCGACTTTAATGTTTCCGGTGTTAAGTTATGCAATAATAGATACGGTATGTATGTAGATGGATATGTGTCTTCACATCCGGGAGCTGTTGATGCTACTGAATTTTGCGGCCCTAACCTGCTTTCTCCTTACGCTGCATATAAAGGTATAGGCATTTATATAACCAGTATTTTAGGACCCACAGCAAATATAAACATAGGAAATGGGGGCGTAGTATCACCTACGTCGGGCTATAATTATTTCCATGATTTGCAGTTTGGTATTCAACTCAATCAGACCAATGCTACAATTAGAAATAATTTTTTTAAGGATATTTATGAAACAACAACACCCTTTGGTAATTATGGTATTTTTGGTACGAGTGTTGAAAATTTTGTGAATGCAGTTGTAAAAATTGGAGAGGATGGTGCCCCTGGGTTTAGTAACGTATTTGACCGATGTAATAAAGGGATATATTTAAAAGATTTTTATACTACTGAAATATATTATAACTGGATACGGAACAATTCAGCAACAGGTAGTTCCTCAGATATGAAAGATGGGATGAGGATAGAAAATTGCCCAAATACCCATATACTGAAAGGGAACAGAGTACAAAACTTTAATGACAACGGCATTTTGGGAGTGAGTAATTCTTTCGGGACATTTACAATTCATGAAAACTTAATAAATAACACAATAGCTTTAGCTGCAACACCTAGAAGGGGGATAGGTATTATAAACATAACCCCGGTAACAGCAACAGTTAATATCTATAAAAATACTGTTACAGATGTAAGAACGGGCATAGCATTGCAGAATATCTCTGACAACGCAAGCATAACAGGTAATACCGTTTCTTTTATGTATAACGGAACTGGGGACGCCGCATCCGGCATTAAGGCAATAAATTGTTTTGATGTTCTTATTGACAGGTTTTCCACCACCGTTCTTAATACAGTGACAGGAAGTTGTACAGGAAGTTGCGAAGATAATCTTATTGGGATTGATATAGATAACAGCCAGATGTTTCGCTGCTACAGGAATACTGTGAATAATTGCGATGTAGGTATCCGTGCATCTAATAATTGCGAAGGCGGAAACTTTGTATGCAATACTTTGAACAACAATACAAGGGGCTTTGGTTTAAGGGCTTTAGGCGACCCCGCAATGTTAGGTCCTGTTAGTGGCAGTTTTGGTACCCCGCCAATAACAAGCGATAACAAATGGTACCCTACAAGCGGAACTGATTATGCCACCTGGGCGAATAGAACTCATGCTTATAATATCGGAGTTACTTATACTGACGGCCCTGATATTTATTGGAATTACAGAACCAGTGGAGGAAGTTATATGAAAATGGATCCTGCCGCAATTCCACCTTTAAACACTAATGTAACTCCCTCGGTTGCAGTAGTGCCTTGGGGAATCTATGTTTTACTTCCTGCAGAATGCAATTTTACTCCGCCAAGAGTGAGTGATGATGGTGGTGGTGGATCGCCTTATGGCAAAAAGGGTGGTGATGAAGAAGATGCGGAAGAATATATTGAACAATATGCAGGATACATAATGGAGAAAGCGGGCAGTTCTGAAATGGATTTTACTCAATGGTACCTGCTCATGGAAGGCGCTTATAAATTATTGCATACGGGAGCAGTATCTGAAACAGACGTTGTGAGCGATGTAATTACAAGCCTTAATGAAACTCTATATGCAACACAGATTCCATTCATATATACGCTATACGACTCTATTAATGCAAGAAAAATAACAGGGGCAAAAACATCATTTGAAACATTTTCCCCTGAAAACAGTTGTGAAGAACATATTCAAAAAGTACTGTCAGTGTATTTTAATACATCAGACGAGAGTGGAAATTATTATTTAACTGCAGAGGATAGTACTGTACTATACTACATTGCTAAACAAAGCGCAATGGAGATAGGTCCGGCTGTGTATATAGCAAGGGCAATGCTGGATATAACAATAGATTTTCCTATTGAAGAAGCTGAAAGGCTGGTTATACCTACCAACCCTTTTGCTAATATATATCCAAACCCTGTTTCTGAATATGTAAATGTAGTTTTAGAAAACACTTCTGAGGAAACCGAATTACTTTTTTATGATGTTTTTGGAAAAATTGTTAAACAGGTTAATTTAACTCAATCAGGTGAAATTCAAATCAGCGTTTCAGATTTGAAGCAAGGACTATACTTGTTTAGAATATCAGATTCAGGAGGAATTATTTCTTCAGGCAAAATTGTCAAATTGTAACGTACTTAAAAAGTATCACATCCTGTTTGCAAACAGGATGTGATTTTAATTTGTTGATATGAAAAAAACAGCATTCGTTATCATCCTTGTTTTAAAATTGGCATATGCTTTTTCCCAAAAGAACAATATAAACTGGTTTTTTGGCGATTCTGCATTAATTACATTTACTGATGCTGGAATTGTAGCAACAAAAGTTCCGGGCTATGCTTATGAAGCATCAGTATCATACTCTGATAGCGAAGGAAATTTGTTGTTTTACAGTGATGGGAGTAAAATATATGATACAAGCAAAACGATTATGAGTAATTCATACTTAGATATTGATCAATATATATCAGGAAGCGGCTCCAGCATTTGCCAAGGGTCAATTGTGATACCAAAACCTGCAAGTGATCATGAATATTATATAATTAACAAAGTAGAAGAAGGTTTAAAATATAGTAAATTGGATATGTTGTTAAATGGGGGCTTGGGTGACATAGTCATAGACGCAAAAAATATCTGGATATTTGATGCAGGAGCTGAAGGAAAATATGTAAGCCAAAAAATGACAGCAACAAAACACGGAAATGGAAAAGACTGGTGGGTTTTGTTTCATGGGCGAAGTGCAAGTTTTAGCGGAGATAGTATAAATACATTTTATAAATTATTAGTTACTGATGAAGGTATAGCAGGCCCCTATGAGCAGGAAATTGGGTTAAAAATAGAAAACATATACGTTGGACAAATGGTTTTTTCCCCCGACGGGAGCAAGCTTGCATATACAGGAAATTACAGCCTTGAGGTATTTGATTTCGACAGATGCACAGGCGAACTTATTGAATATAAAAAGGTGGATACAATCAATGGCCCATCTTTTTCGCCCTACGGCTGTGCGTTTAGTTCAGACAGTAAAAAAATATACGTTTCTGAAATTTATAACTTTGGGAATGATAAAATTTACCAGTATGATTTATCCTCAGAAGATGATCTATCCGAAACTAAGACACTCATATACAAGTGCCAAGTTGACAATTATGGTATTGGGCAAATGTTGTTAGGGAGTGATAATAGAATATATTTCACAATAATTTATTATAATTTACCAAGTGCTGAATATACTCTATGGAATATGAATTTATCAGTAATAAACAATCCTAATGAGGCGGGTTTGGCATGTGATGTTGATACAGCTACAGTATGGCTTGGCGGAGCAAGGAGTATTACTGGTCTCCCTAACATGCCCAACTATAATTTAGGTGCATTAGCTGGCAGCCCTTGCGATACAATAACCGCCCTGCAGGAAGCGGAAAACAAAAACAGCATAGATGTTTACCCCAACCCGGCAAAAAATTACTTTTATATAACAACAAACCTCACAGAAACTGTGTATTATACTTTGCAAAACTCACTAGGGCAAACAATTTCCGAAGGGAGCTTCTCACAAAATACTATGCTACCTGCACAGAACCTTACCTGCGGCATTTACTTTCTCCAGGTAAAAAATGTCGAAGGGCAATGTATTAAAACAGAGAAGATCGTAAAACATTAAGAACCCCTTCTTATGTGGGTTCCTGCGGTTGTTGTTAATGACGAAATTTGATCATATTGCAAGATTAAAAAATACGGCAATGTTAAATCTCACCCTGAAAAACCCCTCTGTTGAAATGCAAAATACCTTCTCTGTCATAGTAAACAATACATATATCCTGCACAATTCCCTACCTGCCCGACATGTCGGATGGCATATTATATAACATACTCTTGTTGCCTAACTTGTTAGGTGGCCAATATTTTATGTTAAAATTGGGGGTTACATCATTTTTGCGCCCTGCTAAGTCGCCTGCAAGGGGGACTCTTGGATGGGACGAAAAACTTATAGCCAGATATATCCCTCACTGGTTTTTTCACTGATCTTTAAATTATGTTTTGCTGCAAATTCTTTTGCAGCGGCTACTGCTTTTTCATAATTTGCCATTCTGTATATTAAAACATCCCCCTCACCCTTTGTAATAATGTTAATGTCATAATGAATTGTTGATACATCTACTGAATATGTTCCAGTCTGGCCAAACATGCCTCGTCTTTTTTGGGTTTTTGATATCAGCAAATAATCAAATTCAGCAAGCCGTTTCCAGGTCCCGTATGTAACACCGAATACCTGGTAATAATCCCTGTAGTGCATAGCAGAAATGTTCGCCTCTATCCCTTTTCTAAGGGTAAGCAAGTCAATAAAAACGACAATTAAAATAATGAGCAACGGAACTATATGATTAACAAACGCTACATATAACAGTACAAGCAAAACAATGAAAATGTTTACAGGAACCGGGTTTCCTTTTTTCACTTTCAAGATGTCATGTTTTAATAAATCAATTTGATCTAACATAGTATGAATGATAGGGTTTAAAAAGCCCCGCCATCATTTCTAACGGCGGGGCATGTTCAGGTTTAGGGTTTTCGGGTTGTAACAGTTTAGTAAATTACTTTTTCCGTCCAGCGTTTGTCTCCGCTTTGTACACTTATCCAGTATATGCCTTTTGCGGGCAATTGTATTTTTTCTGTAAATGAAGCCTCTGCCGCTTTCGCTGTTTTATAAATTGTTTGCCCGAAGGCAGTAAACATTTCTATTGTTACTTTGCTTCCATCAAAGCCGTTCATATATACATTTACAAACCCTTCTGTTGCAGGATTAGGATACACAAAAACTGCTGAGCCTACTGTGTTTGAGAGGGTGATGGTGTGTGATGGAAACGCTGCGCCGTTGTTGTCATATTGCATCAGCCTGTAATAATTATTTCCGAAAGAAGGAGAAGTATGAAAATATTCATAACTCAGTTGTTCTGTTGAATTTCCTGCCGCTTCTGTTTTTCCTATCTCTGAAAAATGAACGCCATCGGTACTGTGTTCTATTGAAAAATAATTTGCATTCACTTCAGTAGCTGTTATCCAACTTAAAATATTAACGGAGTTTTCCGCAACGCCGGTAAATGAGACTAATGAAACTGGAAGCACAACGGGCTCACAGTTAATTGTAGCCGATCCGCCGAAAGAAAATGTGAACCCATTATTTGATGAAGAAAAATTATCAACGCAGATAATATATATTTCAGATGCAAGCACATTCATCTGTTGTACCCATTTATCACCCAGCGCATCTTCACTTACATCTATTGCCGAAGTGTTGAGGCCTGTGTTGCCGCTTGACGCAGAGTATGAACAGCGGGTAGGCGATGAGCTTGGTGGGCAGGAGGATGCCGGGCCCCAGATAGCAAAATCGAAATCATCAGTATTCACATCGGGGTCAATTGTATATGTGAGTGTTCCGCCGGTTTCCACCTGGAAATAATACCAGGCGCTTTGATGTTCATTTGTTGTAAGGCAGCCCCTGTTGGATGCATTCAAGTCGTTCACTGATCCGTCGCCACTGCTGTTATCATCAAATGAAGAAGTTGTACAGATTTGTGTGGATGTTACACAGTCATTGTTTTCTGTGGAAAGCGTTGGTTCAGTTACACAAATATTGAAAGAGCCTTCAACATCATTTCCAAACTCCCAAACCCTGATCCAGAGTGTAGTGCCGGCAGCAGCGGTTGATGCTATGAAAGGCATAAGTCCAGCACCTCCATCATCATCACATGTTATCAGAGATAAACTGCTGCATGTTCCGCTATAAATGGCCATGCCACCATCAGTAAGAGTACCGGCCTGAGTTGTGATCTCAAAAATGCCGCTTGAAGGAACAGTAAATGTGAACCAAACATCACCGCCCGAATAACCTGCACATCCGGGTGCAGGTACTCCTGTTGTAGATGTAGCGTCAGCATTTGTTCCGGCAGTAAAACTGCAAACAGTGTCAACTGTTAGAGATGTTGCAGCGCAGGGATCATCATTTGCAGGAGGCGTTCCTCCTGATGTGGCATCATATACACAAATATTAAATGTGCCAGTACCGGTACTGTATCTCCAAAAACGGATATAATATGTTGTACCACTTGTCAATCCCGATGCATTTATCAAAGGCATCAATCCTGCTCCACCATCATCATCGCAAGTCATTTCAGAAAGTGTTGAACAGTCGGGACCGGAGTATAAAGACATAGCTCCATCTGTAATAGTACCGCTTGTCGTTTCAATTGTTACAGAACCGGAAGCGGGTGCAGTGAAGCTATACCAAACATCTCGATTACTGTAAGAGCTGCATGAAGGCGGGCCAACGGTGGTCGTGTTTGTTGAGCCTACGGTTGTTCCGGCGGTAAGAGTACACGATGACCCTACTGAAAGCACGGTGGCCGTGCAGGGATTGTCATTTGCCGGTTGTGCAAATGTAATACAGGAAATAAGCAGGAAAATAGGAAAGTAAATATGTTTCATACTCAATTCTCCTTTTCATTTTCGTTCACAATGCCAACTTCACTTTTCTGGAAAAAAGTAACTTCAAAACCTAAAGGGGCCATTTTTCCTGTTAACAACAAGAAGTCAATTTCAGTGTCGCTTTTTACAGTAAAGTAATAAGTATAAGGATTGTAGTCAGGCGTTTCGTCAAATATTTTATATAAGATATCTTTTGCAGCTTTCAGGTCTTGGGCATCTTCAATTCCTACCAGCTTGAATTTGTAAATGTGAGCTTGAGAAAATGCTGCAGAGGTAATAAAAAGAAATGCAACGAAGTATAAAATCCGCATAGGCTTCTTAATTAGGTATTACGACTTTGGTTTAGGCTTTTCTTGCGACCAAAACAAGAAAAGACGGTTTCAATGCGAAAAATATAAGGTTTTATTGGAAATCTAAAGAGATTTGTAAAAAAAATGTCACAATCCTTTAAAACTGTGTATTTCCATGTACATATACTGTAACCCATTCTTCGGAAAGCGGGCATTGCGGCTTGTTGTTGGTTCCTGCAATACGTAGGTGAAGGCTTTCATTCTGCAGATTGATGGTCCCGTCCGTATGTCCGCCATCTGAAACATTCATTCCTTTGGTTATATGCCAGTTTCCACAGGCTGATGTAAAAGTTTTCAGTATCGAGTTACAGGCTTCATTCCCTGAACCAAGGGCATCAAACATTTGCAGGTACTCGGCTTTCCAGGCAGGCTGATATGGCGATGCGTAGTATCGGTTTTCTTTATTTGTGCCACAGGGAACTGTTCCGCAGCAGGGTTGATTGCAAACTGAACCAAGAGAATCATTTATATGCACGAAAATTTTATCTGAAATTTTAAGAGGGTACTGGAAAGTTGTGTAGAATGCATCAATAAATTCATTATTGATATGATCTGCATGAAAATGCGGAACGATGAATTGCAGGATGACAGAATCTTTCTGCATCAGAAATATTTTCTGAATGATGGAATCAACCTGCTTCACATCTTCTGTTGCGTTTGTTGCAGTAGAAAAACCAACTCCTTTATAGTAAGTATAATCATTACAGGCTTCATCACAATTTGCACCTCCGTTTCCATAGCCGCCGTTATAAATCCATACAGAATCAGAGGCTCCTTTTATCACAAATATGTTAGAGGTCATGTTCGGTGTATTGTTGTAAAGCGACAAACTGTGTACAACAAAAAGGCTGCCCTCAAGAATACTTTCTGTACCGGTTGTAAATGTTTTAAGAGGTTTGTTTTTTTTATCGCATGAGGTAAGAAAAGCTATACAAAAAAGTGTGATAAAAAACCGGAACATAAGGCTATTCTGTGAATTTTGTCAACAGTGAATAGCCCTCAAGTTTGCCTTTGTCATTATAACTTTCTGACTTTACTACACCAACATCTTCCGCCATCCAGGTTATGCTTTTTGCTGTGACTTTAAAAAGCATTTTCATATGTATTGTTTCAGAAAATTTTACGCATTCGAAAGAGCC
>JBJXHH010000094.1:0-6158 GCA_046160675.1 Chitinophagales bacterium | reverse complement strand
GCCTCAACATTTCCAACAAGCATACTTAACGCAGGATTGCAGCCTTGTATTGCCATCATACTCAAAATTCCTGTACTCATTTCTGCCGACATCGCCTGCGCTGCAAAATAGATAGAACGAAAGGGGTTTTGCGACAGCCATTTGTAAGGTACTGAAACTGTGCAGCTTTCTTTATCCAGCTTTCGAACATATAAACCGGCTATTAAAGCAAGCGGCATTCTTTGCAGCAAAAAAAACCTGAATAAAAAATTATTACTGATCTTTTTTCTAAAATTTTCTTGTGCCTGTTCCCTGTTCATGCTTTTTTGTTTTAGCAATTATAAAACTTTATTCTAAGAATACTCCACCGTATAACTTCAAACTTTCCTGCTGGTTGTGTTGCAGAAACCAAGCCCGCAATCCTTGCCTTATTCAACTTCCTACCTTATCTTCGCATAAAAATACAACTTCTCGTGAGTGCCGTTTTAACTGAAGAAAAAATTGATGTACAGGAGATCATTGATGATCTGTTAGGCGCAAAACTCGTTGTGCATAATGATAATGTAAATACGTTTGAGTGGGTAATCGTGAGCCTGGTGGAAATTTGCGATCATAGCTGGGAGCAAGCTGAGCAATGTGCCTACATTATTCATTACAGCGGCAAATATGCAGTACTCAGTGGTGGTAAGGAAAAACTCTCGCCCATGCGGCATGCCCTGGTTGACAGGGGCATTAATGCTACACTTGAATAACACATGGCTGTTGTAGCACTTAATGAACAACTTTATTTTCCGGATATAGAGAATGCAGACGATGACGGGCTTTTAGCTGTTGGCGCCGATCTTTCTGTTGAGCGGCTCCTGCTTGCCTATCGTTCCGGAATTTTTCCCTGGTTTGAAGATGAGGGTCTGCCATTTTGGTTTTCACCTGACCCCCGCTGTGTATTATATCCTACGGAAATAAATATTTCTAAAAGCATGAAAACACTATTAAACAGACAATCTTTTACTGTGAGTTTTGACCGGGATTTTGTATATGTGATAGAACAATGTGCTGAAACAAGAAGAAAACAGGATGATCTAACCTGGATAAGCCCTTACTTCATTGAGGCATACACTAAATTACATGAAGCGGGTTATGCGCATTCTGTAGAAGTTTGGAAAAACGGAACCATCGTTGGCGGACTTTACGGGGTGAGTATTGGAGCTTGTTTTTCAGGTGAAAGCATGTTTACGCATGTAAGTAATGCAAGTAAATTCGGGTTTATTCAACTTGTGAAAAAACTGGCAGAAAAAAATTTTGTGATGATTGATTGCCAGGTGATGAATCCGCATTTAAAAAGCCTCGGCGCAAAGGATATTGATAGGAAGATTTTTCTTGGAGAATTAAAAAAGGCTCTGAAAAGACAAACGATAAAGCAGAGTTGGGAAAAAATGTTAGCAGAGTAGTTGACCAGACTTTCATGAACTGATTAAATAAACCCTTCATGGTTCTCATCACCAACACATTTTATTTTCTACTTATACCTTAATCAGTACTTCATTCCTGGATATAAATCCTTTTCACCCTCTGTGAAATTCCCGTCAGCACTTCGTAAGGGATAGTTTGCATCATGGCAGCAAATTGCTGTAGGGTAATATGATCGCCGAAAATTTCAGCAGTATCTCCTTCTTGTATTTCCTGAAAATCAGTCACATCTACCATGATCATATCCATGCAAACTCTGCCTACTACCTTGGCTTCAAGCCCATTAATAAATACTTTTCCAATTCCATTACCCAGCCTCCTGCTGAATCCATCTGCATACCCAATATTCAACGTAGCGGTGCGCATAGTTTTTTCGGCGTATTCACTTCTTCCGTAGCCAATACTTTCACCTGCAGGTATGTCTTTTATTTGCGAAACTGTAGTAAACAAATAACTCACAGGCAGTAATCTTTTTGAAATATGTTTAGATGGATCATCACCGTACAAACCAATGCCCAGCCGAACCATGTCAAACTGCCCCTCAGGGAATTTACTGATGCCTGGAGAATTTAAAATATGCCGCAAGATGGGATAGCTGAACTGCTCAGTGATTTTTTTTGAGAGAACATCAAATTTTTGTATCTGTGTTTTCGTAAAGTCATCTTCATTTTTTTCATCAGCCGCTGCAAGATGAGAAAACACCGAAGCGATTTTCAATGAAGGATGTTGTTTAATGATTCCTATTACTGTATCAATATCCTTTTCATCAAAACCCAGCCGATGCATACCTGTGTCAAGTTTCAGGTGGATTTTCATTTCTTCTTTAGAATTCTGAAAAGTGTTGATCAGATGGTTTAAAATCCTCAAACTATATAGCTCTGGTTCCAGCTTATATTCGAGCAAATGCACAAACGTATCCGGTTCGGGGTTCATCACCATGATAGGCAGATGAGTGCCGTTGCGGCGGAGTTCAATGCCTTCATCTGTGTACGCTACAGCAAGATAATCAACATGATGTGATGCTAACACACTTGCAATTTCCGCCGTACCACTACCATAAGAAAATGCCTTCACCATCGCCATCGTTTTTACACCGGGATGCAAAAGAGAACGATACACATTTAGATTATGAACGAGGTGATGCAGGTGAATTTGCAGAATAGTTCCATGTGTTTTTTGTGATAACGCATTGCTGATGCGTTCCAACGCAAAACGCCTTGCGCCTTTTACGAGAACGAACCTGTTTTCAAATTCTACAGGCGAAAAGCTTTCGAGAAAATTTTCCACTGATGAAAAAAAATCAGTTTGTAAACCACTGATCTTTTCAAAATAATTTTTATGTGAAGAAATTTCTTCCCCTATACCTGTAAAATATTTGATCTTGTTTTCCGAGATTAATCCTGCAACTTTTTTATACAAAACATTTGCATCCACCCCGCTTTCATCAATGTCACTGAGTATGATATGTGTTTGTAAATTTTGTTTTTGTCTTTGCAAAAAATGTAATGCAATTTCCAGTGATGCAATATCAGAGCTGTATACATCATTTATCAGAAAACAATTATTTATCCCTTTCTTCAATTCCAGCCGCATGCTCACAGCAGGCAAGGTTTTCAATCCCTCCCGTAAAAGTGTTTCTTCTATCCCCACATTATCTGATGCAAGTATTGCAAATACTGCGTTTTCCAGTGATGCTTCATCAGCAAATGGAATTTCAAGATCTTTTAAATGCCTGCCGATAAGGGAAATGTCAAACAGGGTTCTTTGTTTTTCCACCCGGATATTTTTCACAGAAATATCTGCATCATCATTCCCTGTTTTACTCCAGGAAGTTGTGATGCCATGAGGAATTTGTTTTTGAATATTATCGGAGATGAACTTATAATCTATACAGTAAAACAAAACATCAAGAGTATCGCTTGTGAAGAGTTGTAATTTTTCATGCACTTTTTCATGTATATCAGAAAACCCTTCATCATGAGCCGGGCCAATGTTTGTAAAAATTCCTATTGTCGGTTGAATTACTTGTTTCAACCTTTCCATTTCTCCAGTTTGCGAAATTCCTGCTTCAAAAATTGCAAGTTCATGCGTTGGATCCATTTGCCATACACTCAGGGGAACTCCAATTTGAGAATTATAACTTTTTGGGTTTCTGCAAATATTTTTATTCACCTTCAGTAAATGATAGATCCATTCTTTTACAATTGTTTTTCCATTACTGCCTGTAATGCCTATCACCTCGCAGCTCATTTTTCCCCGATGCACTGCTACTAATTTTTGCAGCGCATCAACGCTGTTCTCCACAAACAAAATATTTGCAACAGGAAGATCATAATTCTTTTTTTCTTCCACCAGGAAATTTCTTACATCTTTAGCATATGCCTCCTGTATGAATTGATGCCCATTGAAATTTTTACCCTTAATTGCTATAAACAAAGATTGCTGAGGGTAAATAATATTGCGGCTGTCTGTCAATAAATACTCAATAGTTGCATCAAGGCTGACAATCTGTCCCTGTGCAGTTATAATTTGTTGTATTTCATTTATTGAATAAAGCATCCTCGATTCAGGGGCAAAACTAGTAAACCCTTTGCAGTACAGGCCTTTGATAGGACAAAAGCCCTGAAATGCCTATCTTTACAGCCTTTTTGAGGGAATAGTTTTTGACTAGCTGAACCGCTTCTAAATATTAAAAAGAAAATGAATTTTTTAACAAAGGCACTTACCGGGATTTTCGGCGGAAACAAACATGAAAAAGATGTGAAGGCAATTGAGCCGCTGGTAACCAAGATCAATCAAGAGTTTCAGAAACTTGCTTCGCTCAGCAATGATCAGTTGCGAAACAAAACCCTTGAATTCCGTGCAAGGATTCAAGAATACTTAAAAGAAATTGACACTGAAATTGCAAACTTGAAAGCAGAGGTTGAAAAATTGGGAGCTGATGATGTAAATGAGAAGGATGCCATTTACAAACAAATTGATGCAAAAAGAAAAGATAGGAATAAAGAAATAGAAAAAATTCTGCTGGAAATCTTACCTGAAGCTTTTGCAGTAGTGAAAGAAACAGCAAAACGTTTTTCTGAAAATGAATTACTTCATGTTACAGCTAATGAACTTGACAGAACATTAAGCATCAGCAAAGACTTTGTAACCATTCAAGAAGATAAGGCAATATATAAAAATGAATGGACTGCAGCGGGTGGGCAGATAAAATGGAACATGATTCACTATGATGTGCAGTTGATAGGTGGTATTGTGTTGCACCAGGGAAAAATTTCTGAGATGACAACCGGTGAAGGAAAAACATTAGTTGCTACATTACCAGCTTATCTGAATGCACTTGCCGGAGAAGGTGTTCATATTGTAACTGTAAACAATTACCTCTCACAGCGGGATAGCGAATGGAATGCTCCCATTTTCAATTTCCTGGGGATCACAATTGATTGTATTGATAAATACCCTCCGCATTCACCTGAAAGAAGGGCGGCTTATTTATGCGACATCACCTATGGAACAAATAATGAGTTTGGTTTTGATTATTTAAGAGATAACATGGTGCGCAATGCCGATGAGAAGGTGCAGCGCAAACATCATTTTGCAATGGTGGATGAGGTAGACTCTGTGTTAGTAGATGACGCAAGAACACCACTCATCATTTCCGGCCCCATCCCAAGAGGAGATGAACAGGAATTCGGGAACCTGAAGCCCCGTATTGTAAAATTGTTTGAAACACAGAGGAAAATTCACAATGTGTTTCTTACTGATGCAAAAAAACTATTTGCAGAGAAAGGAAAACAAAAAGAAGCTGGCATTGCATTGCTTAAGGCTTACAGGAGCTTACCTAAAAACAATGCGCTGATTAAATTCTTAAGCGAACCCGGGGTGAAACAATTATTGCTTGATACGGAGGGAATATACATCTCCGAAAAAAACAAGCGTATGCCCGAAATTGACAAAGACCTGTACTTTGTAATTGAAGAAAAAGGAAATTCCGTTGATCTTACAGACAAAGGCATCGAACTTATTACAGCAGAAGGAGAAGACACTAACTTTTTTGTGATACCTGATGTAGGAAGTGCCGTTGCTGAAATTGAAAGGAGTACTGCTCAGAAAGAAGAAAAAATAGCAGCGAAAGATAAACTCATGCAGGATTTTGCTATTAAAAGCGAAAGGATTCATTCACTGCAACAATTATTGAAAGCCTACACATTATTTGAAAAAGATGTTGAATATGTTGTGATGGATGGGAAAGTGAAGATTGTAGATGAACAAACAGGAAGGATACTGGAAGGTAGAAGATATAGTGATGGTTTACACCAGGCAATAGAAGCGAAAGAAAATGTAAAGGTGGAAGCGGCTACGCAAACCTACGCTACCATCACTCTGCAAAATTATTTTCGGATGTATCACAAACTTTGTGGAATGACGGGAACAGCGGAAACAGAAGCCGGAGAATTCTGGGAAATTTATAAACTGGATGTTACAGCTATCCCTACTAACAGGGAAATGATAAGAAAGGATCTTGAAGATTACGTTTATAAAACAAGAAAAGAAAAATACAATGCGGTGATCATGCGCATTGAAGAGCTCATTCAACAAGGGCGCCCAGTTTTAGTTGGAACAACTTCGGTGGAGATTTCTGAATTACTGAGTAAAATGCTCCAGTTCAAAGGTATTAAGCACAACGTACTGAACGCAAAACAACATCAAAG
>JBJXHH010000093.1:0-6316 GCA_046160675.1 Chitinophagales bacterium | reverse complement strand
GGAAGAGTGCATCAACCGCCCCCTGTTCATCAAACCTTTGAGGCAAGAAATTTTGTTGTATGCAGTTTCTGCCCCAGGTTATTTGATTATCACCCTCTGGCAATTCCGGCGCCTTACAATCACAGCAATATTGACAGTGACGAAATTTTATATTACGTTGATGGCGATTTTATGAGCCGCAAATCCGTTGAAAGAGGAATGATCACCTTGCATCCTGGCGGTATTCCACACGGGCCGCATCCGGGCACTTATGAGGGAAGCATCGGTAAAAAAGAAACACATGAACTGGCAGTGATGATTGACCCGTTTAAACCTTTACAACTTACTGAAGAAGCTTTGGAGATAGAAGATAAAGATTACTATTTAAGCTGGCTGAGTTGATTTTATTTTATTTGTAAATAATTAATCATCAAACCTTATTATTCATGGATACTTTAGAAGTAAAAGATGTGAAAAGTGATGTAAACGATTTCCTACCCCTTCTTGGAACCGATCACCTGGAATTTTATGTTGGCAATGCAAAACAATCTGCTTACTATTATCAATCAGCCTGGGGATATGAGCTGGTGGCTTATGCGGGTTTGGAAACCGGTGTGAAGGATAAGGCAAGTTATGTGTTACAGCAGGGAAAGATCAGGCTTGTGCTTACAACTTCCTTCGACCCGGAAGGTGAAATTTCACAGCATGTAAAGAAACATGGTGATGGAGTAAAAGTACTTGCTCTCTGGGTAAATGATGCAACAAAGAGTTTTCATGAAACTGTGAAAAGGGGCGCCAGGCCTGCAATGCAACCGACAACACTGACTGATGAATTTGGGGAAGTAGTAATATCTGCTATTCATACTTATGGAGATACGATTCACAAATTTGTAGAGAGGAAAAATTACAAGGGCGCATTCATGCCGGGATATGCGGTAAAGAAATCATTGTTACAGACAAAACCTGTTGGTTTGCAGTTTGTAGATCATTGTGTGGGTAATGTTGAATTGGGAAAGATGAATGAATGGGTAAAGTTTTATGAAGATGTGATGGGATTCAAATTGCTGATAACATTCGATGATAAAGACATCTCAACAGAGTATACAGCATTGATGAGTAAAGTTGTAAGTACCGGTAACGGATACGTTAAATTTCCTATAAACGAACCGGCTGAGGGAAAGAAAAAATCACAGATTGATGAATATCTTGAATTTTATAAAGGTGCTGGCGTCCAGCATATAGCTGTTGCAACCAACAACATCATGGAGACAATAACCGAATTGCGTAGTCGGGGTGTAGAATTCTTATATGTTCCTGAAACATATTATGAAGATGTATTGGACAGGGTAGGGAAAATAGATGAACGTATAGAAGATTTGAGAAGGTTAAACATTTTGGTTGACAGGGATGAAGAAGGCTATCTGTTACAGATTTTTACAAAACCTGTTGAAGATAGACCTACGGTGTTTTTTGAGATTATTGAAAGGCATGGTGCTAAAAGTTTCGGTAAAGGGAACTTCAAGGCTTTATTTGAAGCGATTGAGAGGGAACAGGAGTTAAGGGGAACATTGTAGTTAAGCAATAAGTAAATAAAAAAAACCTCCGGATTAGTCGGAGGTTTTTTTATTATTTGAAAAAATTTATTGATGTGCGATGGCGATTATTTTAGATGCTAACCCCTTTTCAGTTTGTAAAACAACTAGGTAATTACCCTCAGGGAAACTATTTGTTTTAACCTCATCTGAGGAAACAACCTTTTGTGAAAGCATTTTTTCCCCTGTTAATGTATAAATTGAAATTTGCCCACCGGTTTCGCTGCTCACATTGATAAATTCATCAGCCAGCGTCGGGAAAACGTTGAAAGAGATAGCAGGTGGCCCTGATACATCGGCAAGTAGATCGTCATTTACATCAATAAAAATAGCCGGAGTGGTAGGAAATCCTGAAATGGCGGTTTCTGCAGAAGTATATTGAATTACTGGCCCTGTAATTCCATCCAACAACCAATAATAAATAGTTGAATTAATCTCCGCTGTAATAGGAAGCCCTGTAACTTCCGCTAATATGTTAAGATCAAGCTTGAGTCGAAGAACATCACTGTAGGACGCCCCACCCGGTAATATTACAGTACCATAGCCATCTGCAATCATAGTAGAACTTCCTGTTAGCGTCGCTTCAAAACCTAGAATAGTAGCAGAACCGCTGAAATCATCGGTTTTTGTATCATTGTAAGTAACCGGAAAATCTACAAGGTCGGCAGGCTCATCAAATATTTGACTCAGGCTCGGTGTTGCTGTTCCGTAGTAGCTCAATAAAACTCCTGAAATAAAATAATAAGTAAAGCTTGTGTCATTGGTTACTGTTGCAATGTTTGCATCAGGAAAATCTGACCCATAGGTTGATGTAGCTGCATCAACAACTTCCCGCATATCTGTGCCACCATTTAACACAGCAGTAGAAAAATCCCAAGTTACATCAGCTCCGCCATCACCCGGTTCTAGAGAAATTTCTTCAATACCTTTCATTACATAACTATCGCCTGCTTCTCCGAACGCAGCAGAGCTAATAACTGGCTGAGCAGATATACTATATGTCAAACAAAACGAAGAAATAATAAGAGGAGTAATCAGTTTCATAACAAATTTTTTCTAAAAATACATAAATTTTTGGTGTTGCCTTTCAAAAGACAAAAAAAAATACTCACCGACTTGACCCTGTGTACAGATTTTTATATTGCAAAATGAATAAACTGTAAAGTAATTAACCTCATAGTAAATCAAGGTATCAATATCTGCTCAATCCGGTCTTTTTGGAGTAAGTTTTGAAAAACAGTTTTAATTCAATACTGAGCGAAAGAGATTTTTATTATTTCTTTTAGTTTATATATTAACCCAATTGGTTCAAAAGAGTATTGGGAACCATTCCGGAAAGCTTTTAACCTTTCATTCGCCCCAAAGAAATAGAGTTAAGTGCAATGGGTTGACAAAAGTCATTCTTTAATGTAATATATGTTACAAATCGTTACCTGTATGTACATTAATTTTGTAGAAAAGGAAAGCTATATGAGAAAATTATTATTTATTGTTTTATTTCTACCATTAACCAGTTTGGCTGATGTAACACTTGACTGGTTTGAATGGACGGGAGGTGTATCAATTGCAACAGATGAATTTGATAATGTGTATACTGTTAACGGAACTTATGCCCCAGGTGGGGATATTTTTCTGACGAAGCGGGATGCAGACGGCAATTTTATTTGGCAAGCTACTTATGACAACACAGATGGGACAAGGCATGAACTTGCTACATGGGTTGAAACTGACAATGAAAACAATATCATTGTTACGGGAACCATTCGGTCAGGTTATTCTTCACCCGTAAATGCAGCAAGTGTAGTCATGAAATTCGACCCTGATGGAATTTTAATTTGGCGCAATGTGTACGAAACTTCCTTTGATGGTTCTTATACAAGAAAATGTGTCATTGACGCTGAAAATAATATCTATATACTTGGGTATGGTTTAGCAGTAACTAAAGTAAAGAAGTTTTTACCCAATGGAACAGCGGATTGGGCATATTATGATGAGGATGGTATTGGCTCCCCAGTCAATATTAAATTGACACCCGATAATCATCTTTTGATCACAGGCAGGGCAATTTATGGGAGTATCAACGGATATGCAAAAATTGACCTTGATGGGAATAATGTATGGAGTAAAACATTAGTATATAGTTTAACCGGTGGTGACGCAGCCGGGGATGTTGATGGAAATACTTACATTATTAATGGAGATTATTTCGGTACAAGTGGTGGCAGTATCCTTACTAAACTTTCCCCAACCGGCTCCTTCATTTGGGAGGAGGTGAATTTTATTGCAGGTAGTAAAGTGGAAGTAGGCACAGATAATTATCCTGTAATTGGAGGTTTCCCCACTGTATCAACTGCTGGAGTAGCCATGATGAAATATACATCTGATGGGGATGTGCTTTGGGAAAATACAGATGCAGATGGCCCTGACTATGGATTATTGTTACATGCAATGATGAAACTTGATAATGAAAACAATGTCTATTTTGCTGCAGGTACTTTATTTGAAATGGCGGTAACAAAAGTAAATTCCAGCGGAACCTGGGAATGGTTGGCAGCCTGTTCCGGAGGATATGCTTATGGTTTTGTTTTTGGAAATGATTATAGTATTTATGTTGTAGGAGGCGGCACTGCACACTTTACCCAGGATCCTACTCCTGTTTGCGATACACCTACGGGCTTATTTGCAAACAATATCACAATAAACAAAGCAAGGCTGAACTGGACCTTAGTTCCCGGCGCATTTCAATATGAAGTTTGGTATAAAAAGTCAACAGCATCAGCATGGAAGAAAAGATTTGTAGCAGGAACAAATAATAAATTGAATTTGAAAAATCTTACTTGTAATACAAACTATGTATGGCAAATACGAACCATATGCGATACTACAGGTACAGATTTAACTTCCGCTTTTTCCACAGTGCAAAACTTCACAACTGCAGCCTGCAAGGAAGCAGATATAATACTGGAACAAGATCAAATCATAGAACTGTATCCAAACCCTGCAACAGAACAGGTCAATATTGAACTGAAAGAAAATCCTGTTCACCAAATAGAGATATTTGATATAACAGGTAAGATTATGGTTTCAATGAATGAAATACCTGATTCATTTGTTTCCATTCCTGTAATTGATTTACCTTCTGGTATCTACATAATCAATTTTAAAACAGAGGAAAGTATAATTAGTAAACAATTGATTATTTCAAAATAAAGCAATTTAAATGAAAAGATTAATAGTATTAATTGGATACATAATTACTCTTTCTTCTTATGCCCAGGTAACTGAAGATTGGGTTTCGCCCGATAGTTATTACGGTAAAAATGGTATAATGGTGGCAGTTGATGCCTCCGACAATGTTTTTACACTGAGTGATATTTTCAATGGAGATATCTATTTAACGAAAAGAGCAGCAGATGGAACTATTCTTTGGTCAACAGGCTATGACAATACCACATCATCACAATGGGAAGTTGCAAGTTGGGTATGTATTGATGGTAATGGTGACGCAATAGTAACAGGCTTTACAAATACGGGTTTTGGTTCCGAATGGTACCCGGTTCAGATGGTAACAATGAAATTTAATGGAAGCGATGGGGTATTAGAATGGCGGGTAACTGAAAGCACCGGTAGCGCTCATAGAGGTCGTGTTTGTGCTGTGGATGCAGAGAATAATATTTATGTAAGCGGGGATATGAATGCATTTAGAACATCTTATAGCGACACAGGGAATCAGGTACTTATAAAATATGCCCCCGATGGAACTCAAATTTGGAAGGCAACAACAGATGAAGAAGGAAACTCTATGCCGGGCCCATCAGTCGCCATGAAATTTGATAGTGAGGGGAACATTATCATCATCGGGTCTCCACCGTTCTCTTATTCGCAAACCACTGTTAAATTTTCACCCGACGGGATTTGTCTTTGGCATGTTTCCTTTGATGGATATGGTGGGCCGGACATTGCTATTGATGCCTCTGACAATATATATATATTAGGAAGTATGTATGTTACGGATATTGATATTGTTGTTAGGAAAGTAGATTCTGATGGGGCACTCTTATGGGAAAATACTTATGACTTTGGATCGGCTAATTTAAGTAGAAGAATTGTTTGCGACAGTGAGGGCAATGCTATCATTTGTGGCTATGGCAGCCAGTTAACGGGTATGCCTTATGTTGATTGGCTTGTTTTTAAAATAAATAGTTCAGGAACGGAATTATGGGAACATAGATATAATGAACATGCAAATAATGATGAGTGGCCGTTGGATATTAAAATTGATAATGCGGACAATGTTTATATAATAGGGCAGGGTGGACCCTGGCCAGGATATTTCTGGACAAGTTTAACGCAAATGGTTACAGTGAAGTATAATCCTGATGGAACAAATGAATGGGTAGCATTACATACTACTTATGCATCCGTAGGACAAAGTTTATGTCTTGCAAGTGATAATTCTATTTACGCAGTAGGTCAGGGTAATGCAGTAACTATTCATTATACACAAGAAACACCACCTGTTTGCGATACACCTACGGACTTATTTGCAAACAATATCACAATAAACAAAGCAAGGCTGAACTGGACCTTGGTTCCCGGCGCATTTCAATATGAAGTTTGGTATAAAAAGTCAACAGCATCAGCATGGAAGAAAAAGATTGTGCCCGCTACAAGCAATAAATTAAATATTAAAAATCTGCTTTGCAATACAAACTATGTTTGGCAAATACGAACCATTTGCGATA
>JBJXHH010000092.1:0-29587 GCA_046160675.1 Chitinophagales bacterium | reverse complement strand
ACCTGCTTGTAAGGCATACAGCATATGATGTTATTTACGCTGTTGTGAACGATAGTACCTTTACTTTTAATAACTATCCCATTGGAAAATGAGGCTGAATACCGTATTTTTGCCCCTCCGAAATCCTAAAATTCGGTGACAAAATTCAGCCTTGGCTGAAAAAGGTGCGGTAGCTCAGTTGGTAGAGCAAAGGACTGAAAATCCTTGTGTCGGCGGTTCGATCCCGCCCCACACCACAAAAAGGTTATCAGGTTTGGTAACCTTTTTTTTTGAAACAGACTTCACAAAAAAATAAGCGGCTGTTTCAATGGTTGAAACAGCCGCCAAATATTTGCAATTTTAATTAACGGCTTATAAATAATTCTTTATTGAACACTGCACCATCAGCAACAACCTGCAACATATACACTCCACTGGCAGCATTGTCAAGTTTTACCTGCATGCCGGTAAGATCCAGGTTGTCAGCAAACACAACCTCGCCAATGGCATTTGTAATTTTTACCGTTGCCGTTTCTGCCTGCAGGTTATTAGTGATAATGTTTACAGTATTTCCAAAACTGTAAGCCTTGATTTTGTCGGCAGGAATAACATTACTAACAGATACAGTAACACCGGTTTCGATTGCCGTTTCAGGAGTAGCGTCAAATGCATAATCATCAATTGTTATCTCCAGATCGCTCATGGATAATCTTACCCAGCCAAAATGAGTTTCTCCATCTACTTCAAATTTCAACCCCATGAACTTATTGCTCTTGTTAGGCCAGTTTCCGTAGTTCGCAAATGGATATACATCTCCCGCACTCGGGTAATCAGCAACACTGAGATACAAGCCCAGGAATTGAAGGGAATTGCTTTTGAAATTTAAATCATCATCAACAATATCGCCATTATTCATTGCGTAAGGGTAAGCAAAAGTTGATGCTGAACCGGCAATTGTTGAGGCGTTAACAGAATTTCCACCATCGGGATAAACTAACATACGAGGGATAATGGCATCGAACATAAGCCCTCCTGTACCAGTAGTGTAAAAGAAGGAAGGGATTGTGAAAGTATTTATAATAAATTCAAAATCTGTATTTCCGTCATCATTCAGGTCTAATTCATAATTATCACCAATTCCAATAGTCTCATCCGGGTCAATATCAGTGTATACTAATTGGGCCTGGGCTTGTAATCCGCTAAAAAGGAAACCTCCCGCTAAAGCAGAATAAGCTGCCAGCTTATTTGATTTAATTTTTGTGTCTGATTTTTTCATAAGCGCTGGTTTAATTTTTTTGCGCTAAAATAAACGAATGTTTTGTCATACACAAGCTGAAAATCTAATCAGTATTTTTGCGCAAATTCATTTTCATGCAACAACTCAGTGAACAGGAAATTTTAAGACGGGAAAGTTTACAAAAGTTGATAGCCCTCGGCATTGATCCCTACCCTGCCGATGCTTTTGAAACCAGCTTCAGCAGTAAAGAGATACTAGATGAATTTCCTGCCAATGCCGATAAGTTTAAAGACATCAGTTTCGCCGGAAGGCTTATGGGAGTTAGGCTTATGGGCAAGGCTGCCTTTGCTGTTTTGCAAGACAGTGTGGGTAAAATCCAGATGTATTTGAAAAGCGATGAGATATGCCCCGGCGAGGATAAAACATTGTACGAAGAGGTATTTAAAAAACTTCTCGACATAGGCGATATCATTGGGGTGAAAGGATATGTGTTCACTACCAAGATGGGAGAAACCACCATTCATGTTAAAGAATTTAAGCTATTGAGTAAAGCATTACGCCCTTTGCCTGTTGTAAAAACCGATGCTGAGGGAAATGTGCATGATGCATTTACAGATCCAGAACAACGCTACAGGATGCGTTATGTTGACCTGATTGTGAACCCCAAGGTGAAAGATGTTTTTATTAAACGCAGCATCATAGTAAACACTATGCGCAATTTTTTAAACGAGAGAGGTTACCTTGAAGTAGAAACCCCAATCCTGCAGCCCCTTTACGGCGGTGCAGCTGCCAGGCCTTTTAAAACACATCATAATACTTTGGACATGACTCTGTACCTGCGCATCGCAAATGAGTTGTATTTAAAAAGATTGATCGTTGGCGGGTATGATGGAGTATATGAATTCAGTAAAGATTTTCGCAATGAGGGGATGGACAGAACACATAATCCTGAATTTACGCAAATAGAATTTTACGTAGCTTATAAAGATTATGAATGGATGATGGATATAACAGAAGAGTTGATTGAAAAAGTTGCGATAGCTGTGAACGGAACTACACAAGTTACTGTGGGGGAGAATGTGATTGATTTTAAGCGCCCCTGGAAAAGATTTTCGATGTATGAAGCCATTCAGCATTTTACAGGCATAGATATTTCTGCGATGCATGAAAACGAGTTGCGGGAGACGGCAAGAAAACTGCATGTGCATGTTGATGAAAAAATGGGAAAAGGAAAAATTATTGATGAGATCTTTGGTGAGCATTGTGAGGCGAAACTGATTCAGCCCACATTTATTACTGATTATCCTGTAGAAATGAGCCCGCTTGCAAAAAAACACCGCAGTAAAGAAGGCCTGGTAGAAAGATTTGAAGCTATCTGTAATGGTAAAGAGTTATGCAATGCATTTAGTGAACTTAATGATCCGCTGGATCAGAGAAGAAGGTTTGAAGAACAGCTTGAACTCGGTAAACGGGGTGATGAAGAAGCTATGACCCTGGATGAAGATTTTCTTCGGGCACTGGAATTTGGTATGCCCCCAACAGCAGGTATCGGCATTGGCATTGACAGGTTAACAATGATCATGACGAACAATACATCCATCCAGGAAGTAATTTTATTTCCGCAGATGCGGGCGGAGGGGTGAGAGGAATGCGAAGTGTGCAGAAATAAAAAAATGTAAAAATTGAAAATAATTCAAAACGCAATCAACAAGTCATAAATAAATCAAAAACTATCATGGCTACTCCAACTAACAACAAACCATCCTCTTTCCTCATTTTTCCGTGGGGATTATTTTCTATTATGGTCATCATCATTCTTAATCTTGCCTTGAATGATGTATGGTTTGACAAGAACTGGAGTTGGATTGCATTGGTGCTCATCATACCTGCAGCGATACTGGAAAACTTCAAAGTTGGTTATTCCACCATGCGCATCATGTTCCTTAAAGTTGTGTTTTCCCTGCTTTCATTTTTGCTGGTAGGCATGGCATTCGGTTCGGCTCTTACAAAAGTGTATGCTGAACAAATTTCTAAAATTGAAGGCACTAAGGCCATTGAAATGCCCTGGTATGTTGTGCTTGCATTGGTTGTGTTACTACTGATACAGGTAGCGCAATTATTCAGTATGCTCAAAGCTGTGAAGCGGGAGTTTATGCAGCATGATCCTGATCAGTAAAAAATTTTATGGGCTTCACAGTTGTAGTTCATCTGTGTCGCAAAAAAAAATCCCGCTGGCATTTCTGCTACGGGATTGCTGCATACTGTTGTAGTAGTGTGCTACTAAACAGAAACTTAGAATAAAGGGTTTATCTTACAAGTGTTACGTTTCCACTTTTTATAAATTCTTCATCATCAAAACAAATTCCTTTGATGGTATAAATATAAACACCGGGATCGCATGCCTTGCCATTAAATGTTCCATCCCATGCATTTACCGGATCATTGCTGCTGAACATGAGTTCACCCCAGCGGTTATAGATGTTAAAGTAGAATAATTCTTTCACTGCTTCAGTTCTAAACTGGAAGCGATCATTAATTCCATCGTTGTTCGGTGTGATGATGTTTGCTACCTCAATTCCTTCACCCGCACAATTCCAAACCACTCGCAGGTAAATACTGTCTGTTGCATTACACCCGTTTTCATCCACAACATTTACAAAATATACAATGTCAGATGTTGCATTGGTTATTACTGTGGGGCATGTAGTACAATTCAGGTAATCGGCCGGGGTCCAGGTATAACTGAGAGTTCCTTCGCCAGCTGCAGTTGCTGTAAGTGAAATCGGTTCTTCCAGTATCATTGTTGCAGTGTCTTCTATTGTAACCGTTGGCAGCGGGAATACTGTGATGGTAACATCGCCGTAGTCAACAAGGTCGCCGCAAGTTGCTTGCACAGTGTAAGTAATCGTATTTAATGGAGTTGAGATCGGGTCACTCACGATGGTGCTGCTTAAATAATCTCCCTGTAGCCAGAGTACCTGTACATCACCCCCGCTTGAATTATAATTGCTGTATAACTGAACAGATTCACCAACACAAATTTCAGCGTCAGGCCATGCTGTTAATTCAAGATCATCAAGTACACTTATTACTACTTGGTCAGTATCACTGCAATAATCATTTGAATACACCAAAGTCATTGTTGTTGTTGCATCAAATGTTCCTGAAGGGGAAGATATTGTTGGATCATTTAATAATCCTGCAGGGCTCCAACTGTAATAAGATCCGCCACTGCTTGAGGTTCCGTCAAGATCAATTGATAATCCAGGGCATAGTAAATCATCTGCTCCAGCCACGGCAAGAGGTTTTTCATGAACAATGAAAGTTGATGTCACTGTATCCACACATCCCCATTCATTGGAAACTATCATCATGAAATTATAATCACCTGGCAGTGAAAAATTATATTCTACCGAATCAAACCAGGCACCGCTGAAAATACTTGTTCCGTTTGCATACACATCCATTTGGTCAATCGGGTTTATTACTGGGTCAGTTGTTGGGTTATCAGACAGGTTTAGAACATACACGATATCGCCGCTACAATAAGGCATGCTGTCAGTTACAATCATGTTAGCAAGAGGTTCCCAACTCACCACTATAGAATCTTCAGTGAGTGTTGCTGTACAACCCGTCATATCCACAAGCTCGATACTTGGATAATACACACCCGGCACATCATACAAGAAAGCAGTTGTTCCACTCACAAGCATGGTTGTAGTTCCGGTATTAATGAACATGCTGTCTGCTGAGATGGAAGAAAGAACAAAATCTGTAAGTACTGATGCGCATCCCGTTGTTGGAACAATATCTAAAGTTGCCGATGGGATAGGCGCAATTTCAATAACTTTTGTAAGAGAATCGCTGCACCCTGCATTGCTCACAAACATTTCAATTGTGTAAATTCCCTCTGTTGTGTAGGTATGAATAAGTGATGACAATGAACTCCCTGAATACACAGGCGAACCGTCCCCACAATCCAATGTATAGGTTAAGATGGGCGAAAATGTCGTATCCCATGATGCGTCAGTAATTGTAAGGGAAGTGCCCAAACAAAGTAATGAATCTGACAAGACCATATCAGCAACAGGATTAAAATGTATGATGATAGTGTCAGTTCCTCCAAGGAATTGATTACAACCTGTAAGGTTATTTAACTCTACGTAGGGTACATATTTTCCAGGATCGGGATATGTATAAGAAACATCACCAGAAATTACTGATGAGTTTCCATCACCATAAAACAGTGTAATGTCATCCGCTATGAGGCCCGTGAAGTTGAAATCAACTGTCAGGTTTTCACACCCAAGCAGCGGATCATAATCCATTGTTGCTGAAGGTATGTCATCGATAAGAATGGGCAAAGCAGTTGAATCAGCACAGAAGCCATTGTTAGCAACTACTGAAATTACTGGTGTGCCTATGGATGTATAAGTATGATTGATGGAAGAAAAAGTAGTAGTGGTTGTTGAAGTTCCATCGCCGAAGTCAATAGTATAAGTAATACTTGGTGAGTACAAGCCTCCTGGTGATTCATTAAATATTGTTATTGTGCCGCCTTCGCAAATACTTGAATCATTCGTTGAGATAGCTGCAACAGGAACATCATAAATTTTGATTGTATCAATTCCTGTTATACTCTGATCGCAACCTGAAAGATTAGTAAGATCTACAGTAGGAATGTAAGTTCCCGTTGAAGGATATGTATGAGAAACATCGCCGGTGATTGTTGCCGAAGTTCCATCACCAAAGTCGAGGGTAATGGCATCAGCAATTAACCCTGTGAATGTAAAATCAACTACAAGATCAGTACATCCTTCCAGCGGAGTATAATCCATTGTTGCTGAAGGAACATCATTCACCAGCACATCAGCATACGTTGTATCGCTGCAGTAGCCGTTGTCCGAAACAAGCATAATTGTGTAAGTGGATGGAGATGTAAATGTGTGTGTTATAGAATCAAAAGATAGCAGAGTAGTGGTTGCTCCATCACCAAAATCAAGTTCATAAGTTATAGTGGGTGAATATAATCCTCCAGGGTCAGTGTTATACACTGTAATAGGAGTTCCCTCGCAGATAACCGGGTCGCTAACGCTTATGGATGCAACAGGAATATCATAGATATAAATTGAATCAATTCCTGCAAAAGACTGATTGCATCCTGAAATGTTATTTAGTGTGATGAATGGTAGATAGCTTCCAACAGAACTATACACATGCGATACCGGTCCGGTGATCACTGCAGAACTTCCATCACCAAAATGAAGAGTAATGGTATCAGCTACTAATCCTGTGAAAGAAAAATCAACAGGCAGATTTATACATCCCGCAAGCGGTGTATAATCCATGGTGGCTGATGGAATATCATTGATAACAACCGGCAATGATGCAGAATCAGCACAAAATCCATTGTCAGCTACAACTGAAATTACTGGAGTTCCGGCAGTTGTATATGTATGTATGATTGAGTCAAAAGCTGAAAGTGTTGTTGAAGTTCCATCACCAAAATCTATTGTGTAAGTTATTGGTGAAGAATATATGCTTGCTGTGGCAGTATTATAAATTGTAATATCTGAACCTTCGCAAACAATTGAGTCGTTTGTTGCAATACTTGCAACCGGAGTATCATACACATGAATTGTATCAGCCCCAATTCCCGTTTGATCGCAACCAGTAATATTTTCCAATGTTACAGTTGGCATGTAATTTCCTGCCACTGTGTAGGTATAAGTAACATCACCAGTGATGATATCTGAATTTCCATCACCATAAAAAAGAGTAACTGTATCCGCTACTAATCCTGTGAAAGAAAAATTTACCGTATGATCAAAACATCCGTCAAATGGTGTGTAAGAAATTGTTGCCGCTGGCGCATCGTTAATTGTAATATTTGAATAAGCAGTATCAGAACAAAAACCATTGTCAGCAACTAAAGTAATTGTATACAATCCTAACAAAGAATAGACATGGCTTATGCTGTCAAATGTAGTGAATGTAGAAACAGCAGAGCCATCGCCGTAATCAAGTGTATAAGTAAAGGCTGGCGAAACAACAGTTTCATCAGAAGTATTGTAAATGGTAATTGAACCACCTTCGCAAGTTACAGTATCGCTTACATCAACACCTGCAATAGGCGTATCATAGATATGTATTGTATCTGTGCCTGTGATAGATTGGTTACATCCGGAAGCATTGTTCAATGTGATTGAAGGAATATAATCTCCGGTGGCAGAATAAATATGAGAAACCGGTCCCGTAACAGCAGCAAAAGTTCCATCTCCAAAACCCAAAGTAATAGTATCTGCAACAAGTCCTGTGAAAGTGAAATCAACCATAAGATCATTACAACCTTCCAACGGAGAATAAGTCATGGTGGCTGATGGAATATCATTTACAAGAACAGAAGTAAAAGTTGAGTCATGACAATAGCCATTGTCAATAGTGAGAATAATTGTATTTGTTCCAACGCTTATATAGGTATGTGATATAGAATCAAAAGTTGTAAGTGTTGTTGAAGTTCCATCCCCAAAATCGATTGTATAATTTACAGGGAGAGCATATACAGTAGCATCAGTATTATAAATTGAAATTGATGAGCCTTCACAAATAGAAGAATCACTCACAGAAAAGGCAGCAACAGGAATATCAAATACTTGAATTGTGTCAACACCAATTATGGATTGATTACATCCTGAGGCATTATTAAGTGTGAGGGATGGAACATAACTTCCTGCAAGAGTATAAGTGTATGTTGTATCACCACTAATGTATGCAGAAGTGCCATCACCAAAATCAAGAGTCATGGTATCAGCAACTAAACCGGAAAAGGAAAAAACAACAGCCAGATCATAACATCCCGCAAGAGGAGCATAGCTCATCGTTGCTGATGGAATGTCATTAACATTTAGATTTACAGAAGCGGTGTCTGTGCAGAAACCGTTATCTGCAATTGCCGTAACCAAATGGATTCCGGCTGTTGTATATGTGTGTGTAATGGAATCAAATGCAGATAATGCTACTGATGTACCATCACCAAAGTCTATTGTATAATTTATTGCCGGGGAATACAGCACGGAGGTATCTGTGTTAAAAATTGCAATTCCTGATCCTTCACAAATGCTTGAGTCACTCAGGGTGATAGCTACAGATGGAGGGTCATATGCCTCAATAGTATCTGTACCAATTATCGGTTGTGAACATCCACTCACACTATTTAAGGTAATGGAAGGAATATAACTTCCTGCAGATGTGTAAGTATAAGATGTGTCGCCTGTAATATATGCTGTTGTACTGTCGCCAAAGTCAATTAAAATATCTGCAGCACTTACACCTGTTAATGTAAAATCTACTGTGAGTGGAATACATCCTTCCATAGGCGAATACGCAAACGTAGCGCTTGGATATGTATTCACAAGCACAGTTTTTGAAATAGTATCTGAACATGTTGGATTACTTTCAGTTAAAGTAATTGTATAGGAGCCAATGTCTGTGTATGTATGAATGATAGAATCAAACCCTGATGTGAATGTATACACGGTTCCATCCCCAAGATCTAATGTATATGTTGTAGTGGGTGTAGTACCTACGATAGTAGAAAGATCAATTATTGTAATTGAATCGCCAAGACAAACAGAAGTATCAGAAATTGAAAAATCTGCCAGAGGAGAACTGTAGGTTGAAACAGAAGTTGAACTGGTGACAGAATAAAAACATCCAGTACTGTCAATGAGGATAAGACTGGGATAAAATGTGCCCTCAATAAAATATGAATAGGAATAGTCTCCAACTATTAAAGTTGTATCGCCATCACCAAAATCAATGTAAGCAAGGTCGGCATCTAACCCTTCAATATCAAAACTCACAGCAAGTGGGAGGCATCCAGAATCGGGCGAAAAAGTCATGGTTCCAACCGGGCCGGGAATGTCGATGGAATTCACCCCACTTATTGTATCAACACATCCATTTGTAGTGGATACTATAAGGTTTACATCATAAGAACCGGGTAATGTATATGTAAAGAGAAGTGTATCAAGTGTGTAAGTGAAAGTTCCAGTTTCTCTTTCTACCTCCCAGTAAAAATCCAGTATATCTCCTGTAGAAGTATTTATAAGTTGAACTGGAATAGGTGGGCAAGACGCTACTACAAGATAATTCAGATCGAAGGAAGCTACAAGGCTGTCGAACTGGATGTAAAAAGAATCAGCATGTATACTTGTGCAACCAAGAGAATCACTAACTGTGAGAGTGACAGTATAAAATCCTTCAGAAGTATATAAGTGATCTCCATCCACCGATATTGTATCAATGGTTCCATCACCGTAATCCCATTCAATGGAGGTGTACTCGCCTGAAGTTGTGTTCACAAAGTTCAGGTGTTCACCCGGGTTACATGCTAGGCTGTCAGAAATAAAGGATGCAGTCAATACGTTAGAAAAATCAAAAGTTTGCACATAATCATCTGTGCATCCCATATTGTCTTCTACTGTAAGTGTTACATCCCAAATACCGTTAGGAAAGTTTTTAGGTGGCGGAAATTCTCCAGAGTAATCTGGATACAATCCATCATAATCCCATTCCCATTCAGTAATGTAAGAATCACTCATGGCTGTATAGCTTGAATCGCTGAGGAATAATTTTTTAGGGCTACAACCAATAATTGAATCTACGAGAAAATATGCTGTAGGTCCTCCAACAACTACAGTATCGTACAAAGTATAAGTACAAAAATGAATATCAGTAACAGTGAGAGTTATGGGATAAATGTCATCATCAGTAAATGTGTAAGTGTAATCACTGAGCGAGGTAGTATAAGTATCTGTTATACCAGTGCTTAATCCTGGCCCTATCTGCCATGTATAGTTCAATATCGCTGTGTATTCAACAGTTGATGTACTTGTAAACGTAACTGTTCCAGTGTCGCATAGGGCAGTGGGAGAGGTAACGAAAGATGGATTAATGGATGGTATAAGTCCATAGTAATTTGTACTTATTGCACACTGCTCTTCCGTTAATCCATCAAGGGGTATGATCTCTATAGCTATAATACCTGTTACCCCAAAGTCATAGGTAATACTAGGTATATCGCATATCGTATCAGTTCCCAGCACAAGGCAATATGAACCTATTACGTAGTTTGTGTCAATATCAATAGTAAGTGAAGTTGGTTCTGAACAATCCCAGCTTGAACTAATGGCATTCACAGCAGGTAATACTGTAATGGTGTCTGTCCAGGTTGAAACACATCCATGATCTTCTGCGGTAAGTACAACATAATATGTTGCAGTATCTTCAAGCAGATAAAAATGTGTTGTGTCACTTGTTGGTGTATCTAGTGTTATTTCAAATCCATCTCCCCAATCAACAGTTGTAACATCAGATCCTATACTTTGATTATCAATTGAAATCGGATTACAGGTAGTGTCCTGCATAGTTTCAAATTCGAAATATGCTATTGGTTCACCTACTTCAATATTTATTGATGCAGTTTTGGGGCAACCGTCCACAGTATATAATGTCATCTCAACATGATAATTATCTGTGGCTGTAAATGTATAAGTATGATCGCCAGTGGTATAAAGAGTATCAATATTTCCGTCATCATAATTCCAAACAAAATAGTCAAGAGGTACGTAAACGGAACTGCTCGCATTAGTGAATGTAACTTCCAGCGGGGCACAGCCTGTAAGGGGAGTTGCAGAAATATCTGTAACAGGTTTTTTAATTTTAATAAATCCTGAAGAATTTAATGTTGATGAGCAACCATTTGCATCTGTTATTACTAGAGTAACATCATAATTAATAGTTTCATTTAAAGTTACGGTTGGTGATTCTTCAGTATAAGTAGTACCGTCTATTGTCCAGGTATATGTAAATGGCCCGGTTCCTGAAATCCCGTATGCACTTAATGTAGTAGTAAAAGGTACAGCGCAACCGAAAGTATCTGTTGCCATAATTCCGCCAATTGTAGGCTTGGCTACAATATTTACAGTATCAAAGTGAGAAGCGGTACATCCACCCGGCCAGGTAGTTGTAAGCTTCACATACTTAGTTCCTATTCCTGTATAAGTATAAGTTGGGCTTTCAACTGCGCTTGATGGTGAGGCACCAGGGAAAGTATATTGCCAATAATAACTTGAAGCACCTGGGTCTGAAAGATTAGTAAATGTGATAGCCGTTCCCTGGCAAATTGTATCGTCACTCATACTGAAGTCTGCAACAGGGCAGCTTATCGTAACATAATCATTATAAGTATTTGTAACAGTGCATCCATTGTTATCAGTAACAGTGTAAGTAATATCATACGTTCCACAATCGGTGTAGGTAACTGCTGAGGAGCTTGAGGTGCCTGTAGTTCCGTTGCCATAATCCCAACTATAGCTATATGGCGAATCGCCGCCTGAAGTGGTAGCTGAAATAGTGGGAGTAATAGAAGTTCCACAGGAAAAAGTAGAGCCTGTAACTGATATACTGCTTGAAAGTGGTGCTGATACTGTGACTGGAAAAGTATAATTATCAGAACAACCGTTACCGTCAGTAATAAACAAGATTACATCGTAAGTGCCCGTAGATGTAAAAGTTTTGGTTGGGTTTATTGAAGTGGAAAATGTTCCGTCATCAAAATCCCATAGATAAGAGGTGATTGCAGCATCACCTGCAGTTGAAGTATTGGTAAAAGCTACAATGTATTGGTTACATATATCCGGGAATGAAAATGTAAATTCTGCAGAACTTGGCACTACTACATCTATGTAACTGGTTTTTGTTTTACTGTATGTCCCTGCACCAGTTCCTGTAACCGTAATAGTTAATGAAACAGAATTGAAACCTGAAGTGTAATAATATACTATCGGGTTTGCTATTGTAGTGGAGGATGCAAAGCCGCCAGAAAATGACCAGGAATATGAAGAGATAGAGGCGCCTCCCGGCAGAGTACTCAAATCAGTAAATGCTACTGGGGCACCCGGACAAACAACTGTATCATCAGCCGAGAAGTTTACAACAACCTGGCTTTTTGACGCAATTGCTATGAGGATGAAACAAGTACTGACGGCACACTTTAGTGCATGTTTCATTTTGATTACGGCTTTTTGTGGAATGCGAAGATTGTGTATATGGAGGAATTAAAGTGTATCTAATAGTGTAAATCTGTTACGCCATAAAAAAATAACATTAAGCTACTTTTTTGCCATATAACCTTTTAAACATATCAAGCCATTAATAATATTTTTACTCAATTCGGATATAAGTGAAATTATCGAATTTAATCTATTTCGGTCAAAATTCACAAAATATCTATGAAAGTAACAAATTAAAAATATGAATTATTTAAAAAATACCACAGATAATACAATGAATGTATATATATGTAAGAATATTTTGTTAAATAAACATCCGAAAATGCGACAAGATAAACCTTGAATTGAAAATTCATCCTCGATGATTTGGGGACCGTTGTAAATACCTGTTTTATATCTTTCCCGTTTTTCATACCCCCAAACTCTCAAAATCCCTCACTTCCCCGGCAATAAATCCCTAAATTTGCGTTCCGTTTTACGAAACTGGCAGACACATGGATGAGGAAAACAAAAAATTAGTGATCACCACCAAAGATGGCAAACCCTTACCAATTCCACCGGAAGGTGCATTAGGGCTTCTGGCCCTAGGGTATAAAGGGCTGATAGCTTGGAGGCAAGCAAGAAGGGAATATAACCAGCAGCGCAAAGCCATGAAACAGGAAGGGCAATTACAGGAAGAAGCACAAATAGATACTGACATTCATGAAGGTGACAAACCCTTGAGGGAACCTGATACAAACAACATGGGGTAAAATATCTCGAGTTTTGAGGTCTATAGATGTAATGAAACAGAAAATAATGAATTTTTATACGAGAGACTCAGGCCCTAAATTTTGAACAATAAACTCAATCACCCAATAAATTATTTCATTCAATTATTCAATGTCAAAACGATTAGCTAAAAAAGTACTTCTCATTGGCTGGGATGCTGCAGACTGGAAAGTGATTAGCCCTCTTATGGATGCAGGGTACATGCCTACATTACAAAAACTGGTGGAAGGAGGAGTAATGGGAAATTTCGCAACGTTGGATCCTCCTTTGTCACCTATGCTCTGGACAAGTATCTCTACAGGCAAAAGACCCTATAAACATGGCATTCATGGTTTCACAGAACCTGATCCTTCTGGCAAAGGTGTTCGCCCTGCATATATTACTTCTAGAAAAGTAAAAGCACTTTGGAATATTTTGAACCAGCATGGCATGAAGAGTCATGTGGTAGGTTGGTGGCCTTCGCATCCCGCAGAACCTATAAACGGAACCATGATTTCCAACTTTTACCAGCGGGCATCAAAACCCATTAATGAACCGTGGCCGATGGTACAGGGCACTGTGCACCCCGCAGACAAACAGGAAGTTTACGCAAAAATGCGCATCCACCCCGGTGAACTTACAGCGGCGCATATCCTTCCCTTCATTCCTGATGCAGGCAAGGTGGACCAGGAAAAAGATAAACGCCTGAATGCGCTCGCAAAAATTCTTGCAGATTGTTCCACCATTCATGCTGCGGCAACTTATATTCTGGAACATGAAGAATGGGATTTTGTAGGAGTATATTTTGATGCGATTGATCACTTCTGCCATGGCTTTATGAAGTTTCATCCCCCGCAGTTGCCGCCAGTACCTGATGATCTCTATAATTTGTATAAAGATGTTGTTATCAGCGGATATAAGTTTCATGATATGATGCTGGAACGATTGCTTGAACTTGCCGGCAATGATGTAACGGTAATGCTTATATCAGATCATGGATTTCATCCCGATCATCTGCGCCCGCTCAAATTACCAAAAGAGCCTGCTGCGCCTGCCTTGGAACACAGCCCCTACGGCATTTGCGTTATCAATGGTCCTAACATTAAAAAAGATGAACGCATTTACGGCGCAAGCATTCTTGATGTTACACCAACTATTCTTACCATGTACGGCTTACCCGTTGGGGCGGACATGGATGGAAATGTGATCATCAATGCATTTGACTGTGAAGTGAAACCGGAAAAAATTCCAAGTTGGGAGGATGTGCCGGGTGAAAGCGGCCAGCATCCATCCGACAGACAGGAAGATCCATACGCTGCAAGAGAAGCATTGGAACAACTCATTGAGTTAGGGTACGTAGAAAGGCCTGATGAAAATGCAGAGAAGGCTGCTAAGAAAACAGTAAATGAAAATAATTATTACCTCGCCCGTGCTTATATCAATGGAAGGAAATACAACGAAGCAATAGAAATTTTAACAGGACTTGTAGCAGAAAACCCGGAAATTACCCGTTACGCAATGCGGCTTGCAAACTGTTATCAAACACTGAACAAAATTGCTGAATGCAGGGAAGTGCTTGCAAATGTAAAAGCAGCAAACGAGGGAAAAGAAACTGTAAGTGCAAGAATTTTAGAAGGATCATTATTACTTGCTGAGAACAAACCTGAAGAAGCGATGAAGTTGTTTGAAGAAATTGAAAAAACAACACAAGGCGCTGCAAGGCTTAATATGCAGTTGGGCAAAGTATACCTGCAGATGAAAAGGTGGAAAAAAGCAGAAAAATCTTTTCAGAAAGAACTTGAGTTTGACCCCGGTAATGCACAAGCCCATCATGGATTGGGTGTAGCTTTACTGCGCACCGGAAGAAATGAAGAAGCTGTTGATTCTTTCCTGAATGCTGTAGGACTTACTTACTTTTTCCCATTTGCGCATTATCACCTGGGCGAAGCTTTATTTAAATTAGAAGATTATCAACGCAGTGCAGAGGCCTTTGAAGTATGTTTAAAAATGAGCCCCGGGATAAATAAAGCAAGAGTTTGGCTGAATAAGATCTACTCAGAAAATTTGAAAAAACCTGAACAGGCTGCTGCTGTAAAAGCATCTATCCAGGATCATATAAAGGGTTCCATTGTTGTAGTTTCAGGTTTACCAAGATCGGGAACAAGTATGATGATGCAGATGCTGGATAAAGGCGGCATGGAAATTTTTACTGACAGTATTCGCAAGCCTGATGAAAATAACCCGAAGGGATATTATGAACATGAAGCAGTAAAAGCCATCACTAAAAACAAAAACTGGTTACCGGAGGCAATGGGTAAAGTGGTGAAGATCATTTCACATTTACTTTTTGAATTACCTGCAAAATATCATTACAAGATCATTTTCATGGAACGCAACATTGATGAAGTATTAATGAGCCAACACAAAATGCTGGTAAGAGATGGCAAGGCAAAAGATGGTACGATCAATATAAAGCTTATAAATGCGTTTAAACAAAATATCGAACGGGTGAAAACATGGGCGCCTAAGCAGGATTACATTGATGTATTATATGTGTCGCATGCAAACCTTGTAAACAATCCATTAGAGGAATTGCAAAAGGTAAATACATTTTTGGGTGGCGGATTAGATATTAATGCAATGGCTGCTGTTGTTGATAAAAGTTTACACAGGGAAAAGGTAACAACATAATAGAGTGGTAGAATGATCAATAGAAAAAAAATACAGGCAAAAAAATTAGCCCAATACACTGCAGCATCAGCAGCATTTCTTGCTTTGCAAAACGAAGCGGATGCACAGGTTATTTACAGAGATCTTGAGCCTGATTCCATCATTACTTCTGACGACACCATCCTGCTTGACCTGAATCTCGACAGTATAAATGATGTGATGTTTTGGATAGAGAGCCAGGCGGGTAACATTACTACATCTCTTGGCGGCATGTATTCCTATCTTTATCGTTTCGCAAGGGTGGATGCTCTGGGATACAACGTACTTCCTGGTGACCAGGGAACTTATTCAGGGTATGTGTTTAGAGACCCTTACCAGTTTTCTTCAGGGGAACTCATCGGCTACAGTGATCCGGAATATTTTGCGGGCAGCGCAATACTTGGAGGAGCCATTTTTGTAAATAGTGATACTGTGTATAGTGCTGGGCCTTGGAGCGGGGTTGACGGGAAATTTTTAGGCCTCCGTTTCCGGTATGATGGTTATCATCATTGGGCATGGATGAGACTGAAGGTGGGCGAGGGCGGAAGTTCAGTAACCGTTTATGACCTTGCTTATGTTACCAGCGCTGATGCAGCAATACCTGCTGGTTTTACCACTGAAACCGAGTCTGAAATAATTCAAAACAAACCTCACATTTTTTCTGCCGGCTTAAACATACATATCAACTTCACAACATTATTTTCCGGCGCATCATTTTCTATTTTTGATCTTTCGGGAAAACAACTCAAAACCGGAAACATCATAGGCACATCAACTACAATTTCATGTAGCAACTTTCCTGCGGGCATTTACATTTTGAAAGTAAGTGATGGAAAAGATGTTTTTGAACAGAAGGTGTTTTTAGGGGGCTAATGAGATATTCTATTTTCATTATCTGAATGGGTATTGTCTGTTTTCATCAGAATCCCTAAGTTTACAAATTATAAAACAGCCAAAACTAATCTTTACAGTTTGTCTACACATAGCATCAACTGCAATATTTTCTCAAAATTATGCTGACACTTATGCCGGAGATGGTGCCGGGTATGAGGATGGTGATACCTCTGTTGCCCTCTTCAGGAAACCGGTAGGCATGTGTGCCGATGCCTCAGGTAATATCTTCATTGTAGAAGAAGGTAATCATACAGTTAGAAAAATTACTCCGGATGGAATTGTAAGTACACTTGCGGGAAACGGGGAAGCCGGTTATGCTGACGGAGACGCAACTTCGGCACAATTCAATTCGCCGTTTGACCTATGCGTTGATGATGATGGTAATATTTATGTTTCAGATTTTCTTAATCAACGCATCAGGAAAATTTCACCTGAAGGCGTTGTATCAACTATAGCGGGGAGCGGAATAGCCGGGTATTTAGATGCTAGTGGTGTAAGCTCTCAATTCAACTATCCGAGAGGAATAGTTGCGGATGATGCGGGAAATATATTTGTAAGTGACAGCTGGAATCACAGGATAAGAAAGATTGATGTTTCCGGCGAGGTAACTACGTTTGCCGGCGGGGGTGATGTAATCGGGGTTTCATCAGTCGGAGCATATATTGATGCCAGTGATACCACAGCCAGGTTTTATACCCCATGCGGGCTGAGCATAGATGAGGACAATAACATTTACGTTGCTGATGCATACAATCACCGGATCAGGAAGATCAATACAGCTGGCTTGGTAATCACAGTGGCAGGCAGTGGGCTATCAGGATCTGATACAGGTGGGTTCTTAGATGGTACTGTTTCTGATACAAGATTTAATACGCCAACGGAACTTTATGTGCATGCAAGCGGCAACATTTATGTGAGTGACACTTATAATAATATGATCAGGTTGATAGATGGTGAAACAGTTTCAACAATTGCCGGAAATCTTGAGCCGGGCTATGAAGACGGCTATGATTCACTAGCTGCATTTCGTTTTCCAAGAGGGTTGTACTGCGACCCTGAAAATGAAATCTTATTTGTAAATGATTATACGAATCATGCCATCAGGAAGATCTATTTGAATGCAACTGTTTCTGCTGTACAGGGAGAAAATGTCAACACAGGATTTTCAATTTATCCTAACCCGGCGGATGAGTATTTACAAATTCAGCTTTTAGTCGCCCCGCTTTCAGATGCTACAATCAGTTTATATGATGTGAGCGGAAAATTGCTGACATGCAATAACATTACCAATGAAATGAATGAGATCAAAGTGTCACATCTTCCGGCAGGCCTATATATTATCAAGTTGCACTCTGAAAAACTCACTTATACAAAGCAGTTAATGATCCTGTAGTATGAATAGATGATACCTTCTGCAACAGGAATTCATGTGTCAGACTTTAAAAAAAATGTAGATTTTTATCATTTCCAGTAACTAAATTATATTTACTTTCGTCTTGAGAAAAACGTAACAGCAATGAAACTCAAAAAAAACAAATTGATCGGATATTCAGCTCTCGCTGCAACATTTATGACACTTGCAACTGATGCAGATGCGCAGGTTATTTACACCGACGTTGACCCTGACTTGATGTTGGATGAAGTAGGCGAAAAACTCGCTGTTGATCTTGACCAGGATGGAGTGAATGACATCCTCTTCCAAAAGAATCTGATTGACTTAAGCTTCCCCTACGTTATCAGCAGCAATACATACCAGATATATTACGGAATTGATTTAGTAAGGGCGAAGATAGCCGGGGAACATTCGCTTGCAGGTACATATAGCAGTTACGGCTACAATGCATTGCCTTTTGCGTTAAGTGAAGGAGATGTTATTGATGGCGAACAAGATTGGCTTAGTGCATCTGATCAAATGATGCAGCGCAGTATTCTTCTGCAGGTTTCTACTGAATCAGGCTTTTCATTCACAAGTAGTTTTGGCAACGGCTATTTTACTCCCGGAAATTCTGATCTCTACCTCGGAGTAAAAATGAAAGTTGATAAAAACAATTATTTCGGTTGGGTAAGGGTCGATCTCACTTCTGACGGTCATCTCATCGTAAAAGATCATGCATTGAACCTCACAGACGGCGCAAGCATCGAAGCCGGTGAAATGGGCGAACCACTTGAAGTGCAAACCTTAAATGACAATACAGTAAATGCTTATAGTTATAATGAAACTCTATATGTAGTGTTACAAACTCAGCAGCAGGAAGGCATTGAAGCAAAACTTTTTAACCTGAATGGCAGCCTGATGTTTGAAAAGTTGTTGTTTGATGGTACCAACAGTATGAACCTACCTCATACATCCGCCGGGATTTATACTTTGCAATTATCTGCACCTGATGGGAGTTTTGTGAAAAAAATAAACCTGCAATAATCATATTTTCCCCCATTTCAGGCAGAAATGCAGTGGTTTAAGTATTTGTAGAATGGACATGAAGAGGCCTTTTATTTCCTGCCGGATTGCACATTCATTTTGTACTTAGGCATGCCACTCAACAAAAAACTAAAGCGTTTACATCCAAAATAAATACCTTTACATCTTATTATTTTCTCCATAATGAAAACAAGTGATGTCAATATGAAAAGCAAACAGGAAAACGCAAAATCCACCCGGTCATCAGCAACCAAATTAGCATCCTATTCAGCCCTGGCGGCAACCTTCATAACTATAGGTGCGGAAGCAGATGCGCAAATATTTTATTCAGACATACCTGATGTAGTGCTGGATGAGAATGGGGAAACTTACGCTATTGACCTGAATGGCGACCTTGTGAATGACATTGAATTGCGAAAAGCATTTATTACTTTTTTTGATGCTTCCCTGGTTACAGCAAGTTCAGGCATAGGCTCTGGAACAATACAGTTCAACCATATTTACGCCACTCCCCTGGGCAATAATTCCATTGCGGGGGTACCTTCACCCTACGCTTTTTCCAGTTACCCCTACGCTCTTTCATGTTCCGAGGTTATAGGTGCTGGGAGGCAATGGCTGAATGAAGCCAGTGAAATAGTAGTGTACAGTCTCTTATATAAAATAAATGCAGGGGGCGGCGGGGTAGATTCTTCACAAATTCTTGCTGATGGCTACTGGGTGGGTGGTGAGACAGATAAATATCTTGGGGTAAAGCTTGATATAAGCGGGGCGATCAAATACGGTTGGATACGCATGGATGTTTCTGCTGATAACAAAACAGTTACAATTAAAGACTTCGCTTTTGAAAATACTTCAGGGTTTGATATTCTTGCCGGAGCCCCTAATGTAAATCCCGAGGAGTGTCTAGATAATGCAATTGATTTAATTCCCGAAGAAGATGTATTTGTTTATAGTTTTGATAACACAATTTACTTATCAATAAAAAACAACGAATTACTCGGGTCGGATATTTCTGTAATGAATAGCCTGGGGGAAGAAATATACGTTGGGCTAATGGATGCAACTTATAAGAACATTACTCTGCAAAACCAGCCTGCAGGGATTTATTTTTTGCGCCTGCTGCATAACAATGCCCGGTTTACAAAACAACTCTTTATCGTTGAGCGCTAAGAAAAAGTTTTTATTGTATGAAACGTAAAACCTCCACCGAATTAAAAAACCAAAACAGAAAACTGTTTGCATATTCATCATCAGCCGCAGTTTTTTTAGCATGTACAAATGCAACAGAGGCGCAAACGCTTGTATACACAAACGTTGACCCAGATGTAATTTTAGAAGCTCCCAATGCCTTATATGACCTTGACCTGAACAATGATGGCACTACAGATTTTACACTCAGCGCTACTTCAGCGGGCTCAAATATTATTACTTCCTTGGGGGCAAATGTTTTCTACGGGATTAATGGTGTTTTTATCAACCCTGAAAATTCAAATTCCATTGCAGGTACATCAGGTTCCCTAACAGGATTTGCATATCCTTATGTTCTTGCTTCAAGTGTGAATGTTGGTGGCGGGCAATTATTTCTGAATGCATCTTTTCAAACACTGGCGTATAGTTTTTTTGCATCACATGATGGGGTTGAAAATGTTATAGCCCAGTATGGCCTTTGGCTTGGCGGGCAAACGGATAAATTCATTGGGCTGAAAATGCTGATAGCAGGAAACTCACATTACGGATGGGTAAGGGTGAATGTTGATTCTTCTCACAAAAAAATGACAGTTAAAGATTATGCATTTGAATCAGCACCCAATACTCCTATTCATACAGAAATAGATGTAGCGATTGAAGATGCATCACAAGATATAGCTGCTATTTATACTTTTGAAAATTCCCTTTTCATTTCTTTCAAAGATTTTTCTCAACTTCCCGGCACTGTTTTTCTTTATGAGTTTTCAGGCAGGGAAATATTTTCAGAAACCTTACAGGGAACAAACAACAGAATTGATTTATCTTTTTTACCGGCCTCAGCTTATGTAGTGAGGATTCAAACGGCAAAAGCAGCTGTAGCAGGGAAAGTGAGTGTTGTGAAATAATTTCTAATCCACCGAAATCTCTTCTTCCTCTTTATCAAAGAATTTGTATTCCAGGTATTGAAAGTCATCGTTAGGAACTACTTTTATCCAAGTGCGGTATTGCTTATACCATTTCCACTGTAAACTCCTGAACCATCTTCCCTTTTTAATAAAGGCCTCAACAAAAGGATGTACATGCAACAATATTTTTTTCTGGTTTTGCTCGGAAATAAGGTATTTAATCTTTCGTTCAATATCGTCAATTATTAAAATACTTGCTTCAATTGTGCCTGTGCCGTTACATGTAGGACATACTTCAGCCGTAGCTATTGTTACTTCTGGTCTTACTCTTTGTCGTGTTATTTGCGCAACACCAAATTTGCTGATGGGAAGGATAGTATGTTTCGCCCTGTCAAGATCCATGGCCAGGCGCAGTTCATTGAAGACCACCCGTTTGTTATCAGGGTTTTTCATGTCAATAAAATCTACTATGATAATTCCACCCAGGTCCCGAAGGCGTAATTGTCTTGCAATTTCCCGTGCAGCTTCAAGGTTTACTGCTAATGCATTTTGTTCCTGGTCACCTTTTATGGCAGTTTTGTTTCCGCTGTTCACATCAATAACATGCAATGCTTCGGTATGCTCAATAATGAGATAAGCACCGCTGTCCATGTTTACAGTTTTACCAAACAAGGATTTAATTTGTTTTGTTACGCCATAAGCATCAAATATTGGTTTTTGAGCATTATATAACGTAACTATTTTTTCGCTGCCGGGGGAAATTTTGCGGATATAGTTTTTTACATCGTTTGCAATACCTGCATCATTCGTTGTAATACTATTGAAACTATCGTTCAATACATCTCTCAGCAAGGTGTTAGTTTTACTTGCCTCACTGAAGACAACCTGTGGCGGCTTCATTTCCGAGAGGCGTTTTGTAATTTCTTCCCATTGTTTTACAAGATTGAGCAAATCTTCATGCAGACTCTGTACACTTTTACCTTCAGCAATAGTGCGTACTATCACCCCGTAGTTTTTTGGTTTTATGCTTTCTATCAGTTTTTGAAGGCGTTTTCTTTCATCAACACTTTCTATTTTTCTTGATACGCCAACTACGTCTGTAAAAGGTGTAAGTACAAGGTATCTTCCTGAGAGAGAAAGCTCACAACTAAGCCTTGGGCCTTTGGTTTGAATAGGTTCTTTAATAATTTGAACAAGGATGTATAAACCCTTTTGCAGTACATTATTGATTTTGCCGGTTTTAATAATCTCTTGTTCCTTTTCAAATTGCTGCATGGGATGAGGACTTCCCTGAAGCGCCGCCTGAGTATATTTTACAATGGAGCGAAAATGAGGGTTCAAGTCGGTATAATGCAGGAATGCGTCTCGTTCATAACCAACATCAATAAATGCAGCATTTAACCCGGGGTTTATTTTTTTTACCCTGCCTAGATACAAGTCGCCTACATTAAACTTGCTGCTTTCCCTGTCCCGGTGAATCTCAACAAGTTGTTTGTTTTCGATAAGCGCTATTTCAGCTCCCAATGGAGTTGAATTAATAATAAGATCTTTTTCCACTTATACCCGTTTACGTCGCATACTGTTGCTTATGCTTCAGATTTGCGATAATGAATAATTAAATAAAGGCTTTAAATCAGGTTGGAGAAGTAAACAAGAAGAATCCGTTATTTCTTTTTATGACGGTTCTTCCTTAGCCTTTTCTTACGTTTGTGGGTAGCCATCTTGTGCCTTTTCCTTTTTTTACCACTTGGCATATTTAATATTTTAATTGTTTTTCAAACTGTTTATGTCTTTCCTGATGCGGTTTACTACTAAGGTATCCTGCACCAGTTGTGTAGCCGTTTCTAATGTACGAATGGCCCCCGCAGTATCAAGCACCCCTAAATACGATTGTGCCATCAGGTAGCGGGCCTGCAAATTTAGAGAATCTTTTTCTAATACTGTTCTAAAGCGTTCCAGAGCCTTGTCATATTGGCCACTCATCATACTGAAATTACCCAACAATAGGTTCGCCTCCACATTACCGGGCTCTTCAGCAACTACCTCCCGGAGTAGGGTTATACCTTCCATCGGGTTTGAAGTTCCCTGTACAATCACATTTGCCAGACTGATCTTAGCATTAATATCACCGGGTTTTAATTCGAGCGCTTTTTCAAAGCAATACCGGCTGCCATACACAATATTCATTCGCATTTGCTGGGATGTATCAGTATCAAGTGCGCCAAAGAGGAAAGTACCTGCAGTATAGTAGTTTTCATAATCCGGGGCAGCATCGGCTTTTTGCCTCATGTAATCGCCCGCTATATTATAATAGCCCGCATCTATCCATTCTTTTGCAAGTTCATTATAAACCGAAGCTTTTTCTTCCCCAGAACTTTTCTTTACCTGTTTTTGAAGTGAAACGATTTTTTGTTCATTAGAAAGCTCAAGGGAATCAAGCAACTTTTCACTTAAAATGGTATAAACACTCTCTTTGGGAGGCTTGTTGGAGAATACGAAAAAAAACAGAAGCACAAGTAGTAACCCTGCGCCTATGAGGTACATTTGCCTTTTCAAAATCCTGGTTATTTAGATTTAAGCTTTTGTGAATTCTTTATTTTATTCACAAAAACTTTTGCAGGTTTGAAAGCAGGAATTTTTTGTTCGGGAATTTCAATGGCTATATTCTTCTTAATGATGCGGCCTATTTTTTTAGCCCTGGTTTTTATGATAAAACTTCCAAAACCACGGATGAACACCTGCTCACCACCCGCCATGGCTTCTTTAATTTCTTTACAGAAAGCTTCAATACTTACCAGTACATCAACCTTTGGGATGCCTGTTTTTTCTGAAATCCTGTTTACGAGATCAGCTTTTCTCATTTGTCTTCTTAATTTTGATAATCTACTTGATAACAGATATTTTGATGCAAAGTTCGCTAAATAATTGTTAATCAGGCAGAAAAACCTTCAAAGAGTGTCTAAGAAAACTTTCAACAGGCTTTTAAATGCCTGGTATCTTGAACATGGGAGAAGCCTGCCTTGGGTAGGTGAAAAAGATGCTTATCTGGTTTGGTTGAGTGAGATCATATTACAGCAAACAAGGGTGGAACATGGTATAAAGTATTTTGAACAATTCAAAAAAAAATTCCCGACCGTAAAAAAACTGGCTACAGCTGAAGAAGATACAATCCTGAAAATGTGGGAGGGGCTGGGATATTATTCCCGAGCAAGAAATCTGCATAGTGCGGCAAAAACAATTGTGAAAGAGTACAACGGAAAATTTCCGTCATGCTATGAAGATATTTTAAAGTTAAGAGGTATTGGCAGTTATACTGCAGCAGCCATTGCATCATTTGTTTTTGATCTTCCTTACGCAGTGGTTGATGCCAATGTAATCCGCATTCTCGCAAGGGTGTTCGGCTTAAGCGAGCCAGTAAATTCAGGTGTTGCAAAAAAAAGGTTTGCAACACTTGCGCAATCGTTGCTTGATAAAAGGAATCCTGCAAAACATAACCAGGCAATGATGGATTTTGGTGCTACTATTTGCAAACCCGTTTCGCCTTCCTGTGAAATTTGCCCTATAAAAAATCATTGTTATGCGTTTATAAATAATGTTGTAGAATTTCTTCCAGTAAGACCAAAAAAAAGAAAAAAGAAAAATAGGTTTTTTCATTACCTCATCATCACTAATGATAAGAAGATCTTCCTTCAAAAAAGAACCTCTAATGATATCTGGAAAAACATGTATGAGTTTCCACTGATTGAAGCGGAAAAAAAACTGACATGGAAACAGTTATTGCAAACACCCCAACTCAATGATTATTTCAATGGGTATACAAAAACCCCTGCCCGAATCTCTCGTTTATTGACGCAACAACTCACACATCAAACAATTTCTGCAAGGTTTTTTGTTATCCAATTACCCCCTTCTAAATTCACTAAACCCCCGGGTTGGCTTGCTGTTGAGCGTAAAAACCTGAAAGACTATGCATTTCCGGGAATTGTGCGGGAGTATTTGCAGGAAGTGTTGTAACTTAGTTGCCTGAAAAAATTTCTTAAAGCTTAAACTTGATTATATGAGCGGAATAAACAAAGTAATACTTATAGGAAACTTGGGAAAAGACCCTGAACTCAGAAATTTTGAAGGTGGAAACATAGTAGCAAATTTTACACTTGCAACCACTGAAGTGTACCGTGATAAAAACGGAAACAAAGTAGAACACACGGAATGGCATAACATTGCCATGTGGGGGAAGCTTGCAGAAATTGCAGGAAAACTTCTTCGCAAAGGAAGTAAAATATATGTTGAAGGCAGGATAAAAAGCAGAAGTTGGGAAGATAAAGAAGGAAATAAAAAGTATGCAACTGATATCATTGCAGAAAATTTCACACTGCTTGATAAAAAAGTAACAGACGGAACAAATCAAACGAATAAAGAAGAGAACATGGCTCAGGCTGCCAGTGTAGGCGGTAACACTGAAGACATTCCGATGTCGGATGATCTTCCATTCTAATGCGTTTCATGTATTCACAAACCCTGTATTATAATTTTGGAACTCTATAATGCAGGGTTTTCATTTCTACAAGGTCCTATTTATGCATCGTAACCCGTTGGTTTTCACAAATTGTATTTTACTTGCAATTGCATTTTGCGTTTCCTGCCATACTGATACGACACTAAGACCATCTGCGTATCCAAGAGTACATTATCCTGAACGGCAAGGACTCGTTACTTACTCTCTTCCTGATTGCCCTTACACTTTTCAAATGCCAGATTATTACGTAGTGCAGCGCAAAGCGAAATTTTTTAATGAAGAAGTGTTAGAAAATTGCTGGCTAAATCTGGAATGTACTGATTTGAATGCTACGATATATATGAGCTACAAAAAACTATCACTGGAGCAAAGTTTACAGCGATTGGTAGAAGAAGCCTATGACATGACTTTTAAACATACCCAAAAGGCAGATTATATACAGCCGCAGGAAGTCGATAATGGTAATGGGGGAATGGGGCTTATTTATTATGTAGGCGGAGATGCGGCAAGCAACATTCAGTTTTTTATTACTGACACAACAAAAAATTTCATGCGGGGCGCTTTATATTTCTATGCACATCCCAATGCAGATTCTCTTAAACCAGTTGTGAATTTTATGATAGAAGACATAAAGGGGATCCTTGCAAGCTGGAAGTGGAAAGAAGAATTTATTTAGCCGATGGCCTCATTTAAAGCGGGCAATTTTCCAAAACGGTGTAATGTGTTAATATGTGATTGCAAAGCCTGCTTAAATGTTTTGTTTTCTAAATACGGAATATTAAAATCTTCCGCTGTGTTTTTTACTATTTCTGCAATTTGTGGGTAATGTACATGGCATATTTTGGGAAACAGATGGTGCTCCACCTGGAAATTTAAACCGCCTACATACCAGGAAATCCATTTATTCTCTCTAGAAAAATTTACTGTTGTATTCATTTGATGTATCGCCCAGCAGTTTTCAATTGTTCCTTGCGCTGTAGGCAGTGGATGTGTTGTACCTTCCACTGTGTGCGCAAGCTGAAACACTACCGTTAGAATCACTCCGCCAACAAAATGCATAACGATGAAACCGGTAACTACTTGCAAAAAGGGTATTTGAAAAAACAAAACAGGCAGCACTAAAAACACAAAAAAGTATAAAAGTTTGCTCAGTACGATCTTTGCAAATGTTATCCTGTTTTGATATTTTGAGTTTGCATTTACTCCATTTGCTGTATACCTGAAATACTGCACAAAATCTTTCCCAACTGCCCAATATAAAGTAAGTAGACCGTAGAAGAAAAATGCATATATAAATTGAAGTTGGTGAAATATTTTGAGTTTCTTATGTGGGGAAAAACGCATTACTGCTTTATCATCAATATCATCATCCATGTCTACAATATTTGTGTAAGTATGATGCAAGATGTTATGCTGCAGTTTCCAGTTAAAAACAGTGCCGCCTAGCAAGTTCAGGGTATATCCCATCCAGGTATTCACAGTTTTGTTTGCTGAATATGCCCCATGATTTGCATCATGCATCACACTCATACCTATGCCTGCAAGGCAAATTCCCATCACGAACCATAAGCCTAAGGAGTAAAGAAATGCGGGTTGAAACAACAAGATGACCAGGAATGGAATGATGTAACCCGCAAGCAGGATTACTGATTTCATAATCATTGCAAGGTTTGCATGTTTTGAAATACTATTTTTCGCAAAATAATTTTCTACTCTTTCTTTTACGGTAGCGTAGAACAAACTATTATCTATATTAACGAACTTAACCTTTCCTTTTTGTTGCATGATGGACTGATAGTAAAAGCGACAGAAAGCATTATAAAAAGCATAAATATAGTGATTCTATTCCTATATACAGCTAATCTCGCATATAATGTATATAATCTGTGTGCTGTATTTCTTTGTTTTCAAATACTTTTGACAAAGAGAATATGAGCAGGCAATTGGAAACTTCTCTCGTTTATTTGAAAGGCATAGGTGATGCAAGGGCTAAACTTTTGCAGGAAGAATTACAATTGCAAACATTTGCTGACCTACTTCAATTTTATCCCTATCGCTACATTGACAAAACGAAATTCACTCAAATAAAAAATATTACTGATGACACTCCAGCAACCCAACTCAAAGGTGTTCTAAAGCAGTTCCAAGTTGTTGGACAAAAACAGGGCAAACGTTTGACAGCATGGTTAGATGATGGAACAGGCACAATAGAACTTATCTGGTTTAACGGTATCTCCTGGTTACAGAAAACACTAAAAGAAAATGCACAATACCTCGTATTTGGCAAACCGGATATCTATAATAAAAAATATACAATGAAACACCCTGAGATGGAAATTTTATCATCCGGGGAAATCCCTTTGAGCGGAAAACTTGAGCCGGTTTATTCCACCACACAAAAATTACTGGCAAGAAACATAAACAGCAAACTGATTGCAAAAGCTACAGAACATCTACTTGAACAAATTACTGATCATGACATTCCTGAGAACCTGCCGAAAAGTTTACTTGAAAAGTACAAACTCATTCGCAGGTATAAGGCTTATCAACTTATCCATCACCCGCAAAAAGAAAGTGATATCACTCATGCCACCAGAAGATTAAAGTTTGAAGAGTTGTTTATTGACCAGGTAAAAATTCTCCAGGCAAAACAATACAGGCATAATGTAAGCAAGGGATTTGTGTTTCTGAATATTGAAAACTATTTCCATACTTTTTATAACAAGCATCTGCCCTTTGAACTCACTCAAGCGCAAAAGCGGGTTATCAAAGAAATTAGAAAAGATGTGTTGAGTGGCAAACAAATGAACCGCCTGTTACAGGGTGATGTTGGGAGCGGAAAAACCATTGTGGCTATCATTAGTATGCTCATGGCGATTGATAATGATTACCAGGCAGCGTTGATGGCACCAACAGAAATTCTTGCTCAGCAACATTTTGATAGCATCAAACCCCTGCTTGAAAAAATTCATTTACCTGTGGCATTGCTAACGGGAAATGTAAAGGGGAAGGAACGGAAAACAATTTTAGAAAATGCGGAAAACGGAAACATCAAAATTCTCATCGGAACACATGCATTGATTGAAGAAACTGTTCAGTTTAAAAACCTCGGAATAGTTGTAATTGATGAACAACACAGGTTTGGAGTGGAACAAAGAGCAAAAATGTGGAGTAAAAATGAAACGTCGCCGCATATTTTAGTTATGACTGCAACGCCCATTCCCCGGACCCTAGCCATGACATATTACGGCGACCTTGATGTAAGCATCATTGATGAATTACCGCCCGGAAGAAAACAAGTTAAAACATTGCATTATAAAGAAAGCAGCCGCCTAAGGGTTTTTGGTTTTATGAAGGAACAAATACAAGCCGGGCGGCAAGTGTATGTTGTGTATCCGCTTATTGAAGAAAGTGAAAAACTTGATCTAAAGAATTTAATGGAAGGCATACAGGTGATGGAAAGAGTATTCCCTCGCCCGCACTATCAGATTGGCATTGTTCACGGAAGAATGAAAACTGCTGACAAGGATTTTGAGATGAACCGTTTTCTCAAAAATGAAACACAAATACTTGTAGCCACAACTGTAATAGAAGTTGGTGTAAACATCCCGAACGCAACAGTAATGGTAATAGAAAATGCAGAACGATTCGGTCTATCACAACTGCACCAGCTGAGGGGCAGGGTAGGCAGAGGTGCAGATCAATCTTTTTGTTTGCTGTTGACAGGCGATAAACTCAGCAATGATGGAAGGTTGCGTATAAGAACCATGCTGGAAACAACAGATGGGTTTAAAATAAGTGAAGTTGATATGCAACTGAGAGGTCCCGGAGAAATAGAGGGCACAAGGCAAAGCGGGGCGCCACAGTTCAGGATAGCGGATATTTTGAAGGACGAAAATATTTTGCGGGAAGCAA
>JBJXHH010000091.1:0-3200 GCA_046160675.1 Chitinophagales bacterium | reverse complement strand
CGGCACTGGTTCCGGCAATAGTTGACCCATTCCAAAATGCTTTCTGAATCTTCTTTTTAAATTCAGTTCCTGAAATATGTTTCATCAACACACTCTGATCGCCACCGCTCAAAAAAATAATTTTTGCCATCAAAAGAGAATCCAATGTCACTGGGTTCTTTACAGTGATAGAATCAACTTTGATACAATTCTTATTCGTTTTACCCAATGCCTTAAACTCATCGTTCAACCAGATATAGGCACTATCGCCCCAGCCACTTGCCATCGTTACCACTGCTATAATATCACCCGGTTTATAATTGCTCACTTCTATTAATTCCTGCATCAGGTTTGAATCCCTGTCGCCACCACCAATAATGAACAATGTTCCCTTTGGGTATTCTTTTTTGAATGAAGTTATTATTTCTCCAGTTTGCCCATAACATGAAAAATAAAAAAAGGCTAGGGGGATAATAAATGAAACGATTGTTTTCTGCATAGTAGAAAAATATGTCTCAAAGATATATATGTAACCTAATTTTGCCGCATGGACATAACAATCAATACACCGGCCCTGCTCTTTCCTGCAATCAGCCTTGTAATGCTTGCTTACACAAACCGCTTCATGGCATTAAGTAACGTTGTTCGCAAACTGCATGACGAATACCAGGAAAACAGAACCAACAAAAACCTGCACTTACAAATAAAAAACCTTCAGTACAGAATTAAATTGGTAAGGCGCATGCAATTATTTGGAGTTTTGAGTTTCCTCTTTGCCCTTATTTGTATGTATCTGATATATATAGAAAAAATGGAATTTGCGCATATAATATTCCTAATTTCCATTTTGCTTTTTGCAATAAGCCTTGTCCTTTCATTAATTGAAATTATGCGAAGTACAAAGGCACTTGAATTAGAATTGAGCGACATGGAGGATGATTGACTTTCATTCTGAACTAAAGGAGACCCATAAGAGTTATTGCACAGTTCAAATCAGAATAAAAACAAATGGAATTCGGAATTTGCTCCTTTGCTGATACAGGTATTGACTCAGCTACAGGTAAAAGAATAAATGCTCATCAGCGCCTAAAAGAGTTGATAGAAGAAATCGAGTTGGTTGATCAACTTGGTTTTGATGTGTTTGCGCTTGGCGAACACCATCGCATTGATTATGCTGCTTCCGCTCCCGCAATCATATTAGCTGCAGCGGCTGCAAGAACAAAAAAAGTAAAACTCTCCACAGCAGTAACTGTACTCAGTACAGATGATCCTGTTAGAGTGTTCCAGCAGTTTGCAACTATTGATCTTCTCTCTGAAGGGAGGGCAGAGATCATGGCAGGTAGGGGCTCATTCACGGAATCATACCCTCTATTCGGTTATGATTTGCATGACTATGATGAATTGTTTGAAGAAAAACTAAACCTGTTACTGCAATTAAATAAAAGCGAAAAGATAACATGGAAGGGACAGTATAGAACGCCATTGAACAATGCAGGGATTTACCCGAGGCCTTATCAAAAAGAAATTCCTATCTGGATCGCTATCGGTGGAACACCTGAAAGTGCCATGAGGGCGGGAAGATTGGGTTTGCCTTTAACATTAGCCATTATTGGTGGTTACCCCAAAAGTTTTGCGCCCATCATGGAGCTTTACAGGAATACAGCAAAAGAAAACGGCAATGAAGAAAAAATAAAAGTTGGTATTAATACGCATGTGTATGTTGCAGAAACATCACAACAGGCTGCTGATGAATTTGCGCCCCCTTACTTACAAGTTATGAATATGATTGGAAAAGAACGAGGCTGGAGTGGCATGACCAGGGAACAGTTTGATATGATGCGTACCCCGCAAGCATCACTCATGGTAGGCAGCCCACAGCAGGTGATTGATAAAATGTTGTATGAATATGAACTGTTCAGGTACGATCGTTTTCTTGCACAAATGAGCATTGGTGCATTACCTCATAAACAGCTAATGAAAGCTATAGAACTCTTTGCAACCAAAGTAGTCCCTGAGATAAGAAAGGCAGTGCAGTAAATTAATTTATCTGCCAGGGCGTCTCTTTGCTCTCACCATTTTGATAGATCATGAAAGTGTCTAATAAGCCTGCATGTATTTTTTTAAAAAAAGTGGTTTTCAAACCCTAACAAACAGTAATGCCCAAACTCATTTTCCCGTTTATCTTTGCCTGCAATGAAAGCTGTGAAGGAAACGCCGCTGATGGGGCAGTATAACAGGATAAAGAGTAAGTATCCTGATGCGCTGCTTCTGTTCCGGGTAGGTGATTTTTATGAAACGTTTTCTCAAGATGCTATCACTACTTCCAAAGTGCTTGGCATTGTTCTCACAAAGCGGGCGAATGGTTCAGCAAGCCATATTGAACTTGCAGGTTTCCCCTATCATGCACTGGATGCTTACTTGCCTAAACTTGTGCGGGCAGGATACAGGGTTGCTATTTGCGAACAATTAGAAGATCCGAAAACGGTGAAAACCATTGTGAAGCGGGGCGTAACCGAGTTGATAACTCCCGGTGTTGCCACAAACGATAAAATGCTGGACACCCGCAGCAATAATTATTTAGCAAGTTTTTTTTCTGATAAAACTATCTCAACAGGAGGCGTAACAATGGGCATGAGTTTTTTAGATGTTTCCACAGGTGAATTTATTGTTGCGCAGGGAAATGCCGATACGTTTGAGAAACTTCTGCACAGTTTACAGCCTGCAGAAATTATACTCCCGAAAAGTCAGCAGAAATTTTTTAAAGAACTATTCGGAAGTAAATTTTATGTATATGGGCTGGATGACTGGATTTATGCCGAAGATTACACTAAGGAGAAACTGCTTACACATTTTCAAACGAATTCACTCAAGGGTTTTGGTGTTGAGGATATGCATGTTGCAACTATTGCGGCAGGCGCAAGTATTCATTACTTAGCCGATACGGAACATAATAACCTTGGGCATATTACAAGCATCTCACGGCTTGCTCAGGAAGAATATGTGTGGTTAGATAAATTCACAATTCGCAACCTTGAACTCCTGCATTCTAATCATGATGAAGGGGCAAGTTTACTTAAAATATTAGATAGCTGCATTACCCCAATGGGAACAAGGTTGCTGAAGCGATGGATAGTAATGCCGCTGAAAGAGAAGCAGGCAATAGATGCAAGGTTATCTATAGTTGAGTATCTTATTAAAGAACCCGAACTATCAAAATTGCT
>JBJXHH010000090.1:0-25804 GCA_046160675.1 Chitinophagales bacterium | reverse complement strand
TGAACCTTGGCAATCCCGATGAGATCACCATTAAAGAATTTGCAGAAGAGATCATCGCCCTCACAAAAACGAATCAGAAAATTGTTTATAAAGAATTACCTGTTGACGACCCTCAGCAGCGCCAGCCCGATATATCTCTTGCAAAAAAATTATTGAATTGGGAACCGAAAGTTTCCAGGAAAGAAGGGTTACAAATCACTTACGAATATTTTAAAAATCTGCCGAAGGAAGAACTATATAAAGAGATAAAATAATTTTTATGCCGCATCTTGACATCGCAAAACAGGTTTTGTTGTTTGAAGCTTCACAAATTCAAAAGGCAACTGATCAATTGACAAAAGATTTTCATGCTGCGGTAGAACATTTGCTGCAACATAAAGGCAAAGTGATCGTTTGCGGTATCGGTAAAAGCGGAGCTGTTGCGCAAAAAATTACTGCAACGTTTTGCAGCACCGGCACCCAGGCTGTTTTCCTACATGCTGCGGAAGCCATTCATGGCGACCTGGGTGTGTACAGCGACGGCGATCCTGTTCTCTTGATTTCTAAAAGCGGCGCTACGCCCGAAATGCTGCGACTGATCTCTTACTTTAAAGAACATCATTCTAAAATCATTTCTATTGTCGGAAACATCAATTCACCGATCGCAGCAGCAAGTAATTTTATTATCAATGCCACGGTTGAAAAAGAAGCTGATGCATTTAATCTTGCTCCTACAGCGTCAACAACAGTTGCCTTTGCGTTGGGAGATGCACTGGCGGTGGCGCTAATGCAGGCAAGAGGGTTCAATGAAAAAGATTTTGCAAAATTTCACCCGGGCGGGCAGCTCGGAAAAAATTTATTATTGAAAGTTGAAGATGTGATGCACAAGCTGGATGAAGTTGCGATAGTGAATGAATCAAATACTTTCCGTGAACTCATCATCGCTATGACAAACAAAAACCTTGGCGCTGCCTGTGTGATAGATGCAGAAAATAATTTGCTCGGCCTTGTAACTGACGGCGATGTAAGAAGAAGTTTACTGAAAGATGCTGAGCTGAATACATTGTTTGTAAAAAACATTATGACGAAAAACCCTGTTTCATCTACACCGACTGCAACACTCAAAGAAGCTATTGACCTGATGGAAAACCGGACTTCACAACTTTCTGTTTTGCCTGTAGTTGAAAATGGGAAGTGCCTTGGGCTGCTGAGAATACATGATATTTACAAGGGGTGAAAACCAGCGCTTCATTGCCCGACATTCAACACATTACTCAAACACTATCAGCACTTGATTTTTTTCTACTGACTTTCCCTTTTGCACTTCTATGCTTTTCACTTTCCCGTCACCGGATGCTTTTAGTACATTTTCCATTTTCATTGCTTCCAAAACCAACACTGCGTCGCCCTTTTTTACTTCACTGCCGACAGTAACTTTTACATCTATCACTAGTCCCGGCATAGGTGCTTTCAGTTCCTTCAGTTTGTTTTGACCCACTGCATCAAAACCCATTTGCTCCATCAGTTGGTCAAACTTATCTTTTACCTGTGCTTCATATACATTGCCGTTCACTTTCAGCGTATAGGTTTTTGTTTCTTTATCAAACTTCACCACTTCAATGTTGTAGCTTTTGTTTTTATGTAGCAAGTGATAAAACCGCTCCCCGGTTTGCAGAACATCTAAAAGCATTTCCTGCCCGTTCACTTTGTTGCCCTCAACATGAAAAACCCCCTTGTTCCGAATCGTTACCTTGTTCATGTTTCAAAATTAGGTAAATATTCCTTTCGTTAAATCTTGTTAACCTTCATATAATAAATATGTAAATAGGAGCCTCCAACGTTCTTTAGTGGCAAACAAATGCCTATCCCTTATCTTTGCCTTCCGGTGGTAATCCCGGCACAATTCAAAAAAATGTCATGAAGAAAATACCTGCTTTTTATTTCGTCTTATCAATTCTTTTATTTTCAAATTGTGACCCAACGAAAAAAATTTATTCGAGTGAAGAATACCTGGGAGAAATTGATACGACTTACACTTCCGATTATCCTTATGATGAATATTATGAAGGAGAGGAGTATTATGCAGAGGGGGGTAGCGATTCTGCCTACAGTCATTACAGCCCAGCTGTTTATAGAGCAGCAGCAACACGAGTGAATGATATTTTACATACAAAACTGGAAGTAAGTTTTGATTGGCCGAAAGCATGGATGTATGGAAAGGCAACTCTTACAATTAAACCTTACTATCGCCCTGTATCCCAAATTACTCTTGATGCTAAAGGATTTGAGATCAGAGAAGTAAGCATGCTGAGCGGAGATGCAAAAACACCTTTAAAATATACGTATAACAAAGACACAGTGCCTGATACTTTTCAGCTTGTAATTGATCTTGGAAGGGAGTTTAAGAAAGAAGAACAATACCAGATTTTTATTGATTATATCGCAAAACCCAACACATTGCCAGAAGGCGGTAGCGCCGCCATTACACAGGATAAAGGTTTGTATTTTATAAATAATGATGGAGCTGATGAAAAAAAGCCCATGCAGATCTGGACACAAGGCGAAACAGAAGCCTCTTCTTGTTGGTTTCCGACAATAGATAAACCGAATGAAAAAACTACCCAGGAAATGTACATCACTGTTGAAGATAAATATAAAACACTTTCAAACGGGCTGCTTCTTGATGCAAAGAAAAATGTAAACGGCACAAGAACAGATCATTGGGTGATGAACCTCCCACATGCACCTTATCTATTCATGATGGCAATAGGGGAGTTTGCTGTGGTAACAGATAGTTGGAAAGGAAAAGAAGTGAGTTATTACGTAGAACATGAGTATGAAGCTTATGCACGGAAAATTTTCGGCAATACACCTGAGATGATGACGTACTTCAGCAATATCCTAGGCTTAGAGTTCCCCTGGCAAAAGTATAATTCTGTAATAGTAAGGGATTATGTAAGCGGGGCAATGGAAAATACTACTGCAACTGTATTCGGCGAATTTGTGCAACAAACGGACAGAGAACTCCTTGATGAATCGTATGAAGATATAGTAAGCCATGAATTATTTCATAGCTGGTTTGGCGATTATGTTACTACAGAAAACTGGAGCAACCTTCCCTTGAATGAAAGTTTTGCAACTTATGGAGAATACCTATGGAATGAATACAAGTATGGAAGGGATGCGGCAGATTTCCATCGCATGCAGGCGCTTGAGTCTTACCTCGGCGAATCTCAATCAAAACAAGTTGATCTTATCCGTTTTTATTACGCTGATAAGGAAGAAATGTTCGATTCGCATAGTTATGCAAAAGGTGGATGTATTTTGCATATGCTGCGAAAATACTTGGGTGACGAGGCTTTTTTTGCCGGATTAAATAAATACTTACTAGACAATAAATTCGGAACAGTGGAAATTCACAACCTCCGCCTAGCTTATGAAACTGTTACGGGAGAAGACCTGAATTGGTTTTTTAATCAGTGGTTTTTAAGCAGCGGGCATCCAGAGATTTATACAACATATTCTTATGATGATTTTTCGGGAAATATTATTCTTAATGTTACCCAACTACAGGACACTATGACAACACCTATCTATGTGTTGCCTGTAGATGTTGATGTATATATAAACGGTAAAGTCGAAAAACACAAAATTACAGTTGACAGGCGTTTGCAAACCTTTACTATTTCTGCAAGTGCAAAACCAGATATCGTGGTGTTTGATGCAGAACGCATGATACTTGGTAATGTCAACACAGGTTATGCCGCACAAGAGTATGAATACCTTTATAATCATTCACCCTTGTTTCAGGACAGGTATGATGCGGTAAAATGGCTTTCATATGACAACAGAACAAATGCAGATTCCTATAATGTAATTCTAAAGGCATTGGATGATAAATCATGGGTAATCCGCCAGTTTGCTTTGGATACAATTCATATTGATGAGAATACTTCTGTGGAAGTAAAAAACAAAATCATGAACATGGCGCAAAATGACAGTAGGAGTTATGTACGTTCATCAGCCGTTGCCCGTATGCGCAATTTTACAGGTGTAGATATAATGCCCGCTTTAAATAAAGCATTAGCTGACAGTTCATATACTGTTCTATCAACCGCTTTGAGTGTGTTGTACGATAAAGACAGTGTGAAAGCAGCTCAAGAAGCCAGAGGTTATAAAGAAGAGAAGAACCTGAGTATATTAATTTCAGTGTGGGATATTTTATCAAGGGCCGGAGACGCAAAAGATAATGATTACTTCATCTCACAGTTCAGGAAGTTTGATGGCTGGCAGTCTTACTATGTCATGATTTATTACATATACTTCCTTGAACAGCAAACTGATTCTTATGTAATAAATAAAGGCGTAGATGAGTTTAAGAATATTGCAATTGAAGACGCAAATGAATGGACTGGCATGTTTGCATCCAGTTACCTTGAAAGCCTGAAAAGTTATTATGAAAAATCGATGGACCAGCAATCACCTGCAACCCAGGCCCAATGGAAACTTTCTATAGATTACATAAATAAAACTATTGAAAGTATTCCTTCACCCTATGAAGGTTCTGAGGATTATTAATACTAAAGGATAATTAAAAATATACATCCGGCTCCACTTTTTGGGCCGGTTTTTTTCTTCACTTTTTTGAAGAAAGGGAATTCAGAATTTCTCCAATATCCCTCCAGGATTTCTGCAATATGCAGCCTCACATTTGCAGCAAAATCAATTTTAAACTTTAAAAATTAAAAAAATGAAATTCAATCAAACAGTAGTGGTCATACTCGCAATCAGCAGTATCATCACCGGTTGTGCAAAAAACAACCTCTTGCCGGAACGGGATCTTACAATAGACCCGACATCTGATCTATTAAGCGGTAAAATGCCGCCATCGGATTTTCTGATCCCTGAAAATTTTGTTGAAGATGTTACAAACCCTTACTTCCCGCTTGACGAAGGGGACACACTTTTTTATTCGGCTACTATCGGTGAAGACGGGGAATTCACAACAGAAACATCTTATGTTGCCATAACTGAGGAGGATAAAATAATAGAAGGCATTGAATGCGTAGTTGTGCATGATGTTGTATTTCTTGATGGCGAGTTAAAAGAAGATACTTATGACTGGTATGCTCAGGATATTTATGGAAATGTCTGGTATCTCGGGGAAGATACAAAGAGTTATAATGAAGACGGTACTTACAGTACAGAAGGATCTTTTGAACATGGAATTGATGGTGCCCAAGGAGGACTTATCATGCTTGGTGATCCGGTAACCCATTTTGGTAAAGGATATAAACAGGAAGATTATCCTGGTTTTGCTGAAGACAGGGGCAAGGTAGTTGGTCTGAACGAAACTGTTACCATTGGGCTGGGAACTTTTACGCATTGCCTCAAAACTTATGAAGTATCGCCTCTGGAGCCGGGCTTCCTAAATGTAAAATACTATGCACCGGGCTTGGGATTTATTTACTCAGAAAAAGCTTCAGGTGGAATTGAATTTCAGGAACTAACCGGGATAAGTGACTAACAGGAAATATACAAACACTGTAAAAAAACCATTTCATGATTCATGAAATGGTTTTTTTGAGTTGCATTTAAAACATTTGCATCTCTACAAGTTTTGCATACAATCCGTTTTTTGCAAGAAGGGAAGTATGATTTCCTTTTTCTGCAATTTGCCCGTTTTGCATCACAAGTATCTCGTCAGCAAACTGGATGGTAGATAATCGATGTGCTATAACTATCGAAGTTCTGTTTTGCATCAGTTTAAATAAAGCGTCCTGAACAAGTTTTTCGCTTTCTGTATCAAGAGATGATGTCGCTTCATCTAAAATTAAAATGGGCGGATTCTTAAAAATAGCCCGGGCAATGGTGATGCGTTGTCTTTCACCGCCACTGAGTTTATGCCCCCTGTCACCAATCATGGTTTGATAACCTTTTTCCTGCTTCATGATAAATTCATGTGCATTGGCAACTTTAGCAGCCTTTATAACAGCATCTTCATTTGCATTATCAATCCCGAAAGCAATGTTGTTAAAGATGGTGTCATTAAACAAAATAGATTCTTGGGTAACAATGCCCAGCAGATTTCGCAAACTTGCAATGCGGATATCTTTTATATTAATGTCATCAATTAAAATTTCCCCATCTGTTACATCATGAAATCTTGCTAAAAGGTCTGCCAGGGTTGATTTCCCGGAGCCAGAAGACCCCACCAGGGCTATCATTTTTCCTTTTTCAATTTTTACATTGATGTTGTGTAAAACCCTGATATCTTCCTGGTAATTAAAACTGACATTCTTGTACTCGATTTCATGTTCAAATGTTTTTAAGTGTGTTGCATGCAATGGTTCTTTAATATTAACATCCGCATCCAGTACAGCCTCAATTCTTTCAATAGAGGCAATACCTCGCTGTATGTAGAAAAAAGAATTTGCTGCCGACCTTGCCGGGTTAAGAATGTTGGCAAAAATTAAAATGTATCCTATAAATGTATCGGCGCCAAGGGTTGAGTCACCTTGCAAAACCATCATGCCGCCGAGGTAAAGAATTACTGCAACAGTTATGATGCTTAAGAATTCTGTTAACGGAGAGGAAAGTTGCCAGCGATGTAAAACTCCTATTTGAAGATCAGACAAAATTTTATTCTCCCTTGAAAATTTTGATTTCTGATACCTCTCTGCATTAAACCCTTTGATGATCCTGAGTCCGCCTAATGATTCTTCGATGATACTCATGATAAGGCCAAACTGAGTTTGAGATTTAGTACTTTTTCTTTTTAATGATTTGCCAATTCTAGTAATGATAAATGCTGTTGGGATGAGAAAAACTATAACCAGTAAAGTAAGCGGCACACTAATAAACAACATGGAAATAAAAAAGATAATAATGGTAAAAGGGTCTCTGAAAGTTGATTCAAGGGTGTTCATCACACTCCATTCTACTTCATTCACATCTGTTGTAATCCTGGCAAGAATATCCCCTTTTCTTTTTTCACTGAAGTAAGAAACGGGCAACTGCATCATTTTATCAAATAAACCTTGCCGCAAATCTCTTACTACACCATTACGCAGTGGGGCTAAATAGTATAATGCAAAATACCTGCAAATATTTTTTAAAAAAAACATGCATACCACGGCAATACAAACTAAAACCAACCCGGCAGATTTTCCATTCGCTTCAATATATGAGGTGAAGTTTGAATTAATCCAACCGAGTAAAGGACTCAGCAACCCTGAGGGATTTGCTTCCTGTTGCTTATTATACGTATCAAATAATATTTGAAGAAAAGGAATGATAAGCAGAATGGAGAAAAGATTGAAGAAAGTAAAAAGGATGTTAAAAAAGATATTATAAGCTGCATATTTTCTGAATCTGCCTACGTAACGTAATATGCGCAAATAACTTTTCATACTTGTGCGAAATTACATCTTTTGTAACTTAGCGAATTATGGAAAGCCGCAGGCAAAAAAAAATCGCAGACCTTATAAAGGAGGAGATGAGTGTACTCTTACAAAAAGAAGGGGCGAATTATTACGGGAATAAGTTTGTAACTGTAACTGAGGCTTCTGTAACACCTGACCTTCAGGAAACAAGAATTTTTATCAGCGTATTGAATGATAAAGAACCCCAGAAAATAGCTGATGCACTAAATAAGCATGCTGGCGACATCAGGAAACGCTTTGGTAATTCAATGCGCCGCAGCCTGCGCATAATCCCGCATATTACATTTTTTGTTGATGATACTTTGGAAAATGTTTTTAAGCTGGAGCAAATTTTTAAGAAAATTCAGGATGATGAAAAAAAATAACGCCTCCTACTTATGAATTTCACTCTTCGTATCGCTTGGCGTTATATCTTTTCAAAAAAAAGTACAAATGTTATCAATATAATTTCCGGCATAACCATGGCGGGAATCATCATCGGCTCTGCAGCCTTAATTATCGTTCTTTCTGCCTTTAATGGATTTGAATCTCTCGTGATAAGATTATACAGTTCTTTTTATCCTGATATAACAATAACTGCAGCCGAAGGAAAGGTTTTTTCTATTGATTCAGTTCTTTTACAAACTCTAAAGAACATACCGAATATTGATCTTGTTTCGCAAACGCTGGAAGAAAATGCTTTAGTTGCTTATGATGATGAAGAACATATAGCAACCATTAAAGGTGTGGATGAGGAATATCAGATTGTAACTGCAGTTGCAGATAGCGTATTTATTGGCGACTACCTGTTGACGAAAAGTTATTACGGGCAGCAGGCAGATTGTACTGTACTGGGTTCGGGTGTAGCGGCTATGCTTGCCGTTCCTGTTGGGTTTGAAGGCAATACCACTATGCGCATTTTTATGCCAAGGCGAGGCGTAAAGTTTAGTTATAATCCCGGAGATGCATTTATTCAAAAAGCAGTACATGTTACGGGTGTGTTTCGTATCCAGCAAGAATTTGACAGTAAGTATGCCATTGTTTCTTTACCTGCAATGCGGAATCTCTTAGAATATAAGAATGAAGAAGTATCAAAACTGGAGATTAAATTGAAAAATCCTGAAACAGTAAACACAACCCTTTCTGAAATAGAAAAACAAATCGGAAATTCTTATGTAGTGAAGAACCGCATGATGCAAAACGAATTTGTTTACAAAGTGATGAAGAATGAAAGATGGGTAGTGTTTTTGATTCTCACCTTTATCCTCATTATTGCCACTTTTAACATGATCGGTTCCATTTCCATGCTTGTGATTGATAAAAGAAAAGATATCGGTATTCTTCGTTCTCTTGGTGCAACGGAAGGGAAGATCAGGAATATTTTTTTCATCCAGGGAATTTTGCAAACCCTCGTAAGTATCGCCATAGGCTTTTTTGTTGCTACATTTTTATGTTTTCTTCAAATGCAATTCGGGCTTATTTCGATTCCGGGTTCAGGTAGTTTTGTGGTTACTGCTTACCCGATCGACCTGAAAGTGATGGATTATTTGTACGTATTTCTCACAATATTCATCATTGGTAGTATAGCATCTTATTTTCCGGCTGCACTTGCAAGCAGGCAGCGGTGGATGTTTAAAGAAGAATGAATATTAAACTGCTGCAAAAAAACTATTAGAGACCCTCCGAAGCTATCTAATTCCCAAACTCATTTTCTTTCATATCCTGTACTTCCCGTTTCCTTTTCATATTTCTACGCATCCAAAGATTGAGCATTTCTACCAATACAGAGAATCCCATTGCAAAATAAATATAAGCCTTGTCAACATGCCCGCCCATGCCTTCAATTAACAAACTCACTCCTATGAGTACAAGAAATGAAAGTGCCAGCATTTTTACAGTTGGATGCTTATTTACAAAACTGCTGATAGGGTCAGCAGCAATAAGCATAATTATTACAGCAATAATCACAGCAATAACCATTACAATAACATGATCTGCCATTCCTACTGCAGTTATTACACTATCAAGCGAAAAAACAATATCCAATATTAATATCTGGAGAATAACTGAATAAAAAGATGGCGCTTTTGGTTTTCTAATCTCATGTTCATCACCTTCGATCTTTTCATGTATTTCTATTGTGGCTTTATAAATGAGAAACAAGCCCCCGAGCAGTAAAACAATATCTCTTCCTGATATTCCGATATGAAAAACAGTGAAGAGGTCTTTTTCCATACTGATGATCCAACTAAGCGACAGGAGGAGTAAAACCCTTGTAATCATTGCCAAGGCAAGCCCCAGTCTTCTTGCCCTTTTTTGCTGGTGTTCAGGTAGTTTCCCTGAAAGAATTGAAATAAAAATGATGTTATCAATACCCAACACAATCTCAAGTACTGTCAAAGTAAGGAGTGATATCCAGGCATCTCCTGTGGAAAAAATTGAAAAATCCATAATTCTATTATTGCTGCAAAAATCACTAATCAGCGTTGTTTCTCCAAAGCATTTTATAAACTTTGCAGGAATAGATATTTTAGACGTTGAATTTTAAAAAATATGCTGCCAAAGATCCGTTCATTTGAAGAATATCAGGAAATTTATCAATACAGTATTGAACAGCCTGAAAAATTCTGGGATGAAATCGCAGGACATTTTATCTGGAGAAAAAAATGGGATCAAGTACTTGCCTGGGAATTTGAAACACCTGATATAAAGTGGTTTCTAAACGGCAAGTTGAATATTACAGAAAACTGCCTTGATAAGTTTGCAACACTTCATCCGGATAAAGTTGCCATCCTATGGGAACCGAATGAACCAGGTGAAGAGGGAAAAGCGATTACTTACAAAGAACTGCATAAACAAGTTTCTAAACTTTCAAACAGTTTAAAAAATATAGGTATTCAGAAAGGTGACAGGGTTTGCATTTACATGCCTATGATACCTGAGCTTGCAATTGCTGTACTTGCTTGCGCAAGAATCGGGGCGATACATTCTGTTGTGTTTGCCGGATTTTCCGCACAATCTCTTTCTGACAGGATAAATGATTCATCATGTAAACTTGTTATTTGCAGCGATGGCGCATACAGGGGGAATAAAACAATTGAAATAAAAAGTGTTGTTGATGAAGCGATAATAAATTGCCCTTCCGTTGAAAAAGTCATTATTAAAAAGAGAACAAACACAAAAATTGAAATTCATGGAATAGATATTTTTTGGGATGAATTGATGCAAAATGCTTCTGAGGTATGCGAACCTGCGGTGATGGATGCAGAAGACGGATTATTTATTTTATACACCAGCGGCAGCACAGGGAAACCGAAAGGCGTTGTTCACACATGCGGGGGTTACATGGTATATACAGCCTACTCATTTCTAAATGTTTTTCAATATGATGAAAATGACATCTATTGGTGTACCGCAGATATTGGATGGATAACCGGGCACAGCTATATTATTTACGGCCCTTTGCTCAACGGTGCTACTACGCTCATGTTTGAGGGTATACCTACCTATCCTGATGCAGGTAGATTCTGGCAGGTAATTGATAAATACAAAGTGAATATTTTTTACACAGCGCCTACAGCTATCAGATCATTGATGAGTTTTGGCGAAGCATTTATCAAACCCTACAGTTTGGCTTCATTGAAAACACTAGGCAGTGTGGGAGAACCCATTAACGAAGAAGCATGGCACTGGTACAAAGAAAAAATAGGAAAAAATAATTGCGCTTTAGTAGATACCTGGTGGCAAACAGAAACCGGCGGGATACTTATTTCTGGGTTGGCGCATCTCACACAAGAAATCCCATCTTATGCAACACTGCCACTCCCCGGTATTCAGCCTGTAATAGTGGATGTGAGTGGCACAGAGATAAAAGAAACAGAGGCAGAAGGCTTATTATGTATAAAATTTCCCTGGCCTACCATAATAAGAACAACTTATGGCGATCATGAACGCTGCAGGCAGAATTATTTTGCACAATTTAAAAATTTGTATTTCACTGGCGATGGTTGCAAGAGGGATATAAATGGAAATTACAGGATCATAGGCCGGGTAGATGATGTGATAAATGTTTCAGGGCATCGAATTGGGACAGCAGAAGTTGAAAATGCTATAAATGAACACCCGCTTGTAATTGAAAGCGCCGTTGTGGGCTTCCCGCATAATATTAAAGGCCAGGGTATATATGCTTTTGTTATTTGCGATTCTGTTATATCTGATGAAAAAACCTTCGAACAGGAGGTGAAAGGGGTGGTTAATAAAATAATCGGCCCCATTGCCAAACCCGATAAAATTCAAATTGTTAACGGGTTGCCAAAAACCAGGAGCGGAAAAATTATGCGCAGGATTTTGCGTAAAATTGCAGAGGGAGAAATAAGCAACCTCGGAGATACTTCCACTTTGCTTGATCCTAATATCGTTGACCAAATTAAAGCAGGGGCAAAAACGTAAACTCATGCAAAGTACGGGCTTTCCTTTTTCAAAAATTTACATTTCTCTTTTTTTACTTTCAATTGTAATCCTGATAGGTGTTTTGGGGTATAAAGTCATTGAAGACTTCTCATTTGTTGATTCTATTTACATGACTATCATTACACTTTCGACTGTTGGTTTTATGGAAGTTAAACCTTTGAGCCCTGAAGGAAAAATCTTTACAATTTTTTTAATTGTTTCGGGGCTGGCCATATTTACGTACTTTATTACACAAATTACCCGTCTTTTTCTTGACGGGGAAATAATGCTTTATTATAAACAGAATAAAATGAAGAACGAAATTAAAAAATTAGAAAATCATGTTATCCTCTGCGGATATGGAAGAAATGGAAGAGAAGCAGCAAGGATCTTGAGGAACAATCAAACTGAAATTGTGATAATAGAACAGGATAAAGATAAAATTGAGCAGTATAGAAATGAAGTAAGATTCATGATTGTGGCAGACGCAACAAGAGATGAAACATTAATAGAAGCGGGTATTTTGCAAGCAAAGACTTTGATTACAACAATGCCCGATGATGCACAAAACGTTTATACCGTGCTTGCTGCAAAAGAACTTAATCCAGGCATTCAGATTATTACACGGGCCACCTATTCAGCATCAGTGAAAAAACTAAAAAATGCAGGCGCAGCAAATGTTATAATGCCTGACAAAATTGGCGGGGCCCACATGGCTATGCTTGTTACGAATCCGGATATTGAAGAGTTTATAGATATAATGAGTACAAATACAAACGAAGGTTTTCTCATACAGGAGATCATTTCAAATAAAAACCTCATTTTGGGTGATATAGATTGTTGGAAAAATACGGGCACCACTATACTCGGTATAAAATCACAAAACCAATATATTTTAAACCCTTCACCTGGACTGAAAATTTTACCGGGAGATGGAATAATTTTGATGGGATCAAAACCCCAATTGTTGCAAGCAAAACAACTTTTTAATTAATACTTAAAAAAAAGAAATGATACAAACCATCAAAGAGATCTACCTGAAAAATTACGACTCACTTATCAGCGAAATACAACAATATAAAAACGAGGAAGATATATGGAAATTGGCAGATGGCATCAGCAACAGTGCAGGTAATCTGATATTACATTTAAACGGGAACTTGAATTTATTTATCGGAACAGTGCTGGGGAATACAGGCTACATAAGAGACCGGGACAGGGAGTTTTCTGATAAAAATGTTCGAAAGGAGAAACTTTTGTCCGATTCGCTTGCTACGAAACAAATGATCGAACAGGTTTTAAGTTTAATTCCGGAAACAGATGCTGAAAAAAACTACCCATCTGATAAATTTGCAGATAAATCAACTGCTTTTGCATTGATGTATTTCCTGGCCCATTTTAATTATCACCTTGGCCAAATAAATTATCACAGAAGATTAGTAAAATAAAATAAATTGAATGAAAGAAGTTGTTTTAGGGATTGACATCGGGGGAACAGGAATAAAATTCGGAATAGTTGACCGGGATGGAAATATCCTAGCTGCTGATAAAGTGAAAACAATGGGATACCCGGATCCCGACATGCTTGCACCAGATCTGCATAAATGGGCTAAGGAAAAAACTGAAAATCAACATACAGTATTAAGAGGGGTTGGAATAGGTTCGCCTAACGGGAATTATTTTACAGGTACCGTGGATTATCCGCCCAATCTTCCCTGGAAGGGAGTAACTCCGCTAGAAGATTATTTCAAAAAAGAATTTTTATTGCCTGTTGCACTAACTAATGATGCAAAAGCAGCTTCTCTTGGTGAGATGTATTTCGGCGCAGCGAAAGGATGCATTAATTATTTATTTATCACTTTAGGAACTGGTCTGGGTTCCGGGATCATTGTGAACGGAAACCTGGTGTACGGACATGATAGCATGGCGGGCGAAGTAGGTCATGTAATAGTTGTTCGCAATGGAAGGGAATGTCCTTGCGGGCGGCAAGGTTGTTTAGAACAATATGTAAGCGCCCCTGGGCTTGTGAAGACATATTATGAATTATTGCGCAATAAAAACCTGGATAAATTCAGAACAAGTATTGGAAATATGATTGATAGTTCTGAAGTGTATAACAAAGCTTTAGCGGGCGATGAAATAGCAAAAGAAGCATTTATAAAAACAGGTGAAATGCTGGGTTTTGCATTAGCTAATTCTGTATGTTATACCCGGCCGGAAAAAATATTTCTTTTTGGTGGACTTGCTCAAAGCGGGGATTTAATTTTTAAGCCCACGAAAGAAAGTTTTGAAAAATATTTGATGCCCATCTACAAAAATAAAATTGATATTCTGCCTTCAGGCCTAAAGGAAAGTGAAGCTGCTATTTTGGGAAGTGCTTCATTGATCTGGAAAGAATTGGAGAGCGGTGAATAAATTTATTTCTGCAATATTATGTTGCGATAATATTCTTCGTACATGGGCAATACATTTTCAAGCGAAAACTTTTGAGCCTGTTCCAGCGCATTTTTCTTGAATTGTTTCAAGGTGTTTTCATCGCTTAAAATATCAATGGCATGTTTTGCCATGTCATCTGTATCTCCCACATTACTTAAATACCCTGTTACTCCCTGTACATTAATCTCCGGCAAACCGCCTGTGTTTGTTGAGATTACAGGTACTTCGCAGGCCATGGCTTCCAAAGCCGCCAACCCAAAACTTTCTGTTTCTGAAGGTAATACAAACAGGTCAGAAATGGCGAGGAGTTCCTCTACTGCTTCCTGCTTGCCAAGAAAATGTACATCTTCCGGTTTGCAAAGTTGCCGTGAAAGCTTTTCAATATTTTGCCTCTCAGGTCCGTCACCTACCAATAATAATTTTGCATCTATACTCTCCCTTACTTTACAAAACATATGTATCACATCATCCACCCGTTTCACTTTTCGGAAATTGGAAGTATGCATAATGATCTTTTCATTGTTCGCAGCAATTACTTTTCTGAAATGATCTTTGTTGAGTTTTTTGAACCGGCTGAAATCAATGAAGTTGGGTATCACCTTGATCTCATTTTTTATATTGAAGTTTTTATAAGTATCTTTTTTCAAGCTTTCTGATACAGAAGTAAGCCCGTTTGATTTTTCCATACTGAAGGTTACCACAGGAATAAAAGTTTCATCTCTCCCTACCAGTGTAATATCAGTTCCGTGCAAAGTAGTAATGAAGGGTAGGTTGTAATTTCTTGATTTCAGGATTTTTTGTGCAATGTAAGCGGCTGATGCATGCGGAATGGCATAATGCACATGCAACAAGTCCAGTTTAGCATACAAAGCAATATCAACGATCTTCCCGGCAAGAGCTGTTTCATAGGGAGGATAATCAAATAGGGGATAGTTTGTGAAATTCACTTCATGAAAAAAAATGTTTTCATGAAAAGTGTCCAGCCTGAACGGCTGTTTATAAGTAATAAAATGAATCTCATACCCTTTATCCGCCAGAGCTTTACCAAGTTCTGTTGCAATAACCCCGCTGCCGCCATACGTAGGGTAACACACTATGCCTATTTTCATGCTGTGAAATTAATGAGATTATAAATGGTGTATGGAGCCAAAAGGTTTAGGAAAGTGGGAAATTATTTTGTTTTGAATAATATGTACAGGTTTAAAACTGTATTTTTTCATTAAATGATTGAAAACAAGAAGAAAACACTTAGTTGGAAATCAATTCATACTTGCAGTACTTCCTTCACTTTTCATCATTGCTTCATAGATCACATCCATGATCTTAATTCTTGTGTTCTCGCTGTTTAAGCGGTTAGGGTCTGATGACGGATATACCCTGTTAGAAAGAAAAATATACACCAGGTCATATTTCGGGTCAACCCACACACAGGTACCTGTAAACCCTAAATGGCCAAAGGTTTCGGATGAAGCATAAGAGCTGCATGGAGAAGTTCCCTGCATATCAGGTTTATCGAAGCCATACCCCCTTCTTGATATATCACTGCGCTTTCCTGTAAAAAGTTTTATAGTTTCAGGGTTTAAGTATTGCGTTCCGCCATAACTTCCACCATTCAGGTACATTTGATACAAGATGGCAATATCTTCCGCATTGCTGAACAAACCGGCATGCCCTTCAATGCCACCCATCATTGCAGCCCCCATGTCATGTACATATCCTTGAATTAACTGAAAGCGGAAATAATTATCATCTTCTGTTGGTGCTATTCTGTCTTTTGGAAATTTTGTGATAGGATTATAACAGGTAGTTTGCATCCCAAGAGATAGGTAAAAGTTGTTTTTTATGTAAGTATCTAACTTTTCATCTGCAAGTTGTTCAATAATTCTTTTTGAAATAAACATAGCGAGGTCACTGTAAACATATTTTTTTTCTTTCAGGGGTGTTGTCTTAATGATATTCCAAATGGTATCCTGGTAATCATCCCGCATATATACTCCTTTTGCAACTTCGGTTGTAAATCCTTTGATTTTATTTTGGTTATAGTACAGAGGGTTTAGAATACCACTTTCAGTAAGTGTTTGTTTATAAAAAGGAATCCATGCTACCAGCCCTGCCTCATGCATGAGCATTTGGTTCATTTTTATTTTTTCAATTTCAGTTCCCTTTGTATCAGCTAAATAATCGCCAACTGTTTTGTTAAGAAAAAACAAGCTATCGTCATACAACTTCATGAGAGAAAGGGTAGTAGCTGAAATTTTTGTCATACTTGCAAGATCATACAAAGTTTCGGTAGAAACTTTTGTATTTCCCCCATAGGTAAAAGTACCGTAAGCTTTGTCCCAGATCACTTTACCTTCTTTAGCAACAAGTACCTGGCATCCGGGAGCAGCTTTGTTGTTAATAGTGGCTTTCACAATGGAATCTATTTTCTTCAGGTAAGCTGTTTGTATTCCTACATCCTCAGGTATTGTGTATTTAAGCCTTTGCATATAGCCGGTTGTCATGCCATCGTTTACCTGAAATACCCCTGAGCTTACAGGCAATTTTCCCTCAAAGGGCATTGCCCCGAACAATGCCATAGCAACAGCCTGTTGTGTGTATTTTTCTTCATCATACGCAGCAATGAGATACTGGGCAGTTTCGAATTTATCCAATGCATAAGGAGATCCAAAAACTGTTACGACTACTTTTGTTTTTTCTGTTAGTTTTTTTAAAAAGTTTACAGTGTTTTCAGTTACCCCGAAATTTTTGGAAGCGCTCCGCATCATATCGTGTATACTTACAACAACTACGTCGTAGTCTTTCAATTTATTCAGTGTCAAATCAAAGTTTGAGGATGCGCTATTTTTGTTAATTACAAAGTGTTCAAATTTTGCATACTTACTTAAGTACTCCTGAATTGTTTTTTTATCTCCGTCAGCGATACTTAATGAAGCAAATTTTACAGTATCAAGTCTTTTAAATGGTATCATACTGTCTATGGCATTTGCAAGAGTGATGCTCTTTTCCGTTATCGACCTTTTTGCCAAGGTTGCCTCGCTGCTGTTAAGGTCACTCCAAAGATTCTGAACCATCACGGGTTTATACTTATCAAGCCCGGTGAAGGCTTTTGCCTTCAGTATTCTTGTAACGCTCTCATCAAGTCGCTGCATAGAAATTCCCCCTTCATTCACTGCTTTTTTAATCGCAATAAAAGCAGTTGGTACATCTTCGCTGAACAGCAATACATCGTTGCCTGCAAGAAATGCTTTCACTTCTAATTCTCCGGGTTTGTAATGCATGCTTGCGCCCTTCATATTCAATGCATCACTGAACACCAGTCCACGGAAATGCAAACTATCTCTGAGGATGTCTGTTCCAACTTTTTTTGAAAGAGATGTAGGAGTGTTGGTCGTATTGTCTAGTGACGGTATAAACAAATGTGCCAGCATGATACTTCCAAGCCCTTGGTTCATGAGAACTTTAAACGGGTACATCTCCAGGGTATCCAGCCTGGTTTTGTCATGGTTAATTACTGGTAATGTAAGGTGGCTGTCTGTTGTAACGTCACCATGTCCTGGAAAATGTTTACCGCAGGCGATGATACCGTTTTCCTGCAGGCCGTTCATATAAGCTAATCCTTTAAGGGCAACATTAAATTTGTCTTCACCAAAACTTCTGTCACCAATTACAGGATTGTTGATGTTATTGTTTACATCAACTACAGGCGAAAAACTTACTTGCACACCAAGGCGTTTTAATTGTTCGGCAATAATTTTTCCTGTTTCATAAATTAGTGAATCATCCTGCACAGCCCCCCAGGTAAGTTGACGCTGAAATGAAATGATAGAATCCAGGCGCATAGCCGGCCCCCATTCTGCATCCATGGCAATAAGCAGTGGTGTTTTACTTATAGCCTGATAATCGTTACAAAGCCTTGCCTGCCGCACAGGTCCTCCCTGCATAAAGATCAATCCTCCAACTTTATACTTTTTAATAAGTTGTTCCACCTGGCTTTCATGCGCCGCATCTTTATTACTGTAAGCAGGCACCATAAACAATTGCCCGATCTTTTCATCCACTGTCATTGTTCTCATGAGTGAATCTACCCAAATATAATTCTGATCATAAAAAGGGATAAAAGGTTTTTCTGCAGAAGGTTCAGGAAGGCTGCTGCTGAAAGGTTGCGCCAGGGCTACGGTGAAGAATATGATGAAGAAATATTTAACCAAGTGTGTTACTGTTTTTGCGCTGAACATTCTCCTGCAAAATTATCTTATAACCCGGCAAGTGTCAATAATTGTGCAAAGAGTTATTAGATAAAGTTTTTACTGATGTAAAAGATTTACTACAAACGCTGAAAGTATGAGGAATGATGTACGAAGCAAGGAAATTTATATTTTAAATATACAAGGGTGTTTGTTCTGTATTTGGTTAAAAATGTTTCAATGAACCTGTTACCAGTAATCCTGGCCCGGATTGAAGCGGAATCCCGCCACCGGCGGATGTAGCGAAAAGCCGGAACCCGCTTGCTTGCTTACGCAAAGAAACTTGCCTCAAAAATTCTTTTCATTTTCATTCGTCAGCAATCTAAATTCTTTTCAAGAACTTTGTGCCAATGGGGGATGTGATTCATTTATTGCCGGATATGATTGCGAACCAGATTGCTGCGGGGGAGGTAATTCAACGCCCGGCCAGTGCTGTGAAAGAACTGCTTGAAAATGCTGTGGATTCCGGAGCTACAGAGATAAAACTCATTGTGAAAGAAGCGGGAAAAAGTTTGATCCAGGTGATGGATAATGGCTGTGGAATGAGTTATACAGATGCCCGCATGTGTTTTGAAAAACATGCTACTTCAAAAATAAAAACCGTGGACGACCTGTTTGCTATCCGCACAATGGGTTTCAGGGGAGAGGCATTGGCGAGTATTGCAGCCATTGCACAGGTAGAAATGAAAACAAAACTTGCAGGGGAAGAGCTCGGCACAAAAATCCTTATCGAGGGATTTGAAGTAAAAAGTCAGGAACATTGCCAGTCGCCACACGGAACATCTATAGCTGTGAAAAATTTATTTTATAATGTTCCGGCGAGAAGGAATTTCCTGAAATCTAACACCGTAGAACTCAAACATATTATCGATGAGTTTGAGAGGGTTGCCCTTGCGCATGCAGATGTTTTTTTCAGCATGCACCACAACGGAGTAGAGGTATTTCATTTAAAACCCGGCAATTTGCGGCAGCGCATTGTACAGCTTTTCGGTAATCAGTACAATGAAAAGCTCGTCCCGGTAGAGGAAAATACCTCTGTTACGAATATTTCCGGATATATCGGCAAGCCGGAAAGTGCAAAAAAAACCAGGGGAGAGCAATTCTTTTTTGTGAACGACAGGTATATCCGTTCTGCATATCTGCAACATGCCATCATTACTGCGTATGATGAGCTGTTACCTGATGATACATATCCTTTATATGTAGTGTTCATTGATATTGATCCGTCAAGAGTTGATATTAATGTGCATCCAACGAAACAGGAAATTAAGTTTGAGGATGAAAGAATTATCTACACCTTCATACAGGCAGCAATAAAACATGCTCTGAGCCAGTATTCCATTACTCCTTCGCTTGACTTTTCCCTGGATCCCACTTTTGCGAACATGCCTGCATTCATCCACCCGAGAACTAAGCACGAGACTGGATTTAAAACGATACAAAGCCGTATGAATGATGAGGTGGCAGTTGAACCAAAAGTTGAAAAAAGATTCCCTGCATTTGGTTTTGATACAGAGGTTACTGAAAAAAATATCCGGGAAAAATTTGAAACCCAGCAGCAATTTGAAACTTATAAAGAAGATGTGCATGAAAGTTTTGAAAATGAGATAGCAGCATTTCAGATTCATAATCAATATATCATCACTCAGATCAAATCGGGCTTGCTCATTATTGACCAGCAGGCAGCGCATGAAAGAATACTTTTTGAAAGATACCTGAAACGCCTGCAGGAAAAAAGATCGAATACCCAGCAGCAACTTTTTCCTAAAAGCATCAAGTTTTCTTCGCAGGATGCAGCTATGTTGCATGAAATCCTGGAAGATGTTAATCATCTCGGATTTGATATTCAGCCTTTCGGAAAAGATACGTTCGTAGTACATGGGATACCTGGCGAATTTGAAATACTGGATGAACAAAAAGTGATAGAAGAGTTGTTGGAACAATGCAAGGGTGATGTTTCAGGTTTGAAAATGCAGAAGCATACAACCATTGCTAAGAGTTTTGCGAAAAGTAATGCTGTTGCTGCCGGAAAAAAACTTTCACAGAAAGAAATAAAATTATTAATTGATGAGTTGTTCGCCTGCTCTACACCCTATGTTTCACCTTATGGAAATTTAACTTGTGTAACTTTCAGCCTCGGAGATCTTGCAAAACAGTTTCAAAAAAATACTTAACAGAATAGATGACACAATACGGATTTACGAGGTTTAACGTCCTCCCCCCTGTAATAAAAAACCTGCTTATTATCAATGGATTAGTATTTCTTGCACAGCTTACTTTTCCGGCGCTTGGGAATAAACTGGCTTTATATTATCCTTCTTCTGATGAGTTTCAGCCCTACCAGTTTGTTACACATATGTTTGCACATGGCAGTTTAGCACATATTTTCTTCAACATGTTTTCACTATGGATGTTTGGTTCTGCTTTAGAAAATGTTTGGGGCCCGAAACGGTTTCTCACTTTTTACCTTGCCTGCGGGTTAGGGGCTGCAGTTTTGTATACAGGTGTTCATGCCATTCAACTACAACAAATCACCGGCGAATTTTTTCCTAGTGTAAACGATGGGATGATTCAGGGGGATTTTACCCAAAAACAAATTGATACTCTGGGTGGAATTTTTGCAGGTACTGTAGGCGCTTCAGGCGCAGTATACGGGCTGCTGCTTGCTTTCGGCATGTTGTTCCCTAACACTTTATTATACATTTACTTTTTGTTTCCCATAAAAGCAAAGTATGTAGTAATTATTCTTACAGCGTTGGAACTATATCTCGGATTTTTAAACAACCCGAATGATAACATTGCGCATTTTGCTCACCTTGGAGGTATGCTGATTGGATTTATTTTGCTGAAATTCTGGGGCAGAAAACGAAACAGGTTTTATTAACTTCATGATTACCGACATAAAAAATAAATACAGGTACGGATCAGTAATCACAAAACTCTTACTGATAAATATTCTTGTGTTTGTTGCGCAAAGTATCATTTTGTTGGTTTTTTCTCTGGGGAATAAACAAGGAACTTTCACACATTTTCTTGATACATATTTGTACTTCCCGGAGGACATAAGAACATTCCTCACAAGACCATGGACAATTCTTACATACCAGTTTCTGCATAGCCCGCTAGGTATATTTCATATTTTATTTAATATGTTGTACCTGTATTTTTTCGGCAGAATACTTCTGGATTTTATTAACAACAGGTATGTGTTTCCATTGTACATCGCAGGAGGTATAGCCGGGGCGCTGGTGTTTATGATTACTTATAATCTTGCACCTGTTTTTCAAACAGAAAACGGGATATTAGTCGGAGCTTCTGCGTCAGTGCTTGCGTTGGTTGTGGCTGCAGCTACATTAGCTCCGGATTACACTGTGTTTCTGATTATTTTCGGTGCAGTAAGATTAAAATACATTGCTTTTGCGGCAATTCTCATAGACATCGTAAGTATTTCAGCTGGCAGCAATGCAGGGGGGCATTTGTCGCATCTTGGTGGAGCGCTTACAGGCTTTTTATTTATTAAATCGTATCAAAGAGGGCATAACTGGTTCAACTGGTATTTTAACCTGGAAGAAAAACTTAAAAACATCCGAAATAAGAGACCAAAAGTTGTACATGTAAATCCGACCCCTAAAAAAACAAAATCCACAATCCCTGAAGACAAGCAAAAGAAATTAGATGCTATTTTGGATAAGATTTCAAAAGGCGGCTATGAAAGTTTAAGCTCTGGTGAAAAAGAATTTTTATTTACAGTAAGCAACGAAAAATGAAGTGGTATCATAAGATAATTTTATTTTTTACCATCCTTGCTGCCGTAGCAATACTCTTGAGTTATACTGCCCGTTTCATGAATCCTGCAAATGCCTGGTTCATAGCTTACTTTGGTTTAGCATACTACCCTATCGTACTGGTTAACTTATTTTTCCTGGTGTATTGGCTCTTTGTAAAGAGAAAAGTCTTTGTTGTTTTGCTTATCGTATTGCTGGCCGGGTTTCGATCACATACTGATCATTTTGCTTTTCATTTTAAAGGAAAAAACCAGGATGCTGCAAATACGATAAAAATCCTCAGTTGGAATGTAAAAGGCCTGGATGCTTATAATCCGGATGAGCCTTTTGCAAACCGGGAGCGGGTGATTCAAACAATTATAGATGAAAAAGCAGATATTATTTGCCTGCAGGAATTTAACACTTATCAGAACGAAGCTACCCAAGCGAAAAACCTTGATGAACTTTTAGAGGGCACAGGTTTAAAACATTATTATTATTTTAAAGCTTATGAAAACCGGAAAAAGACAAGAAGTTTCGGGGTAATCATTTTGTCAAAATTTCCTATCCTCAATTCTGGTGTTGTTCCGTATATAAGTTTGAGTAAATTGAATGCAACTATATATACGGATTTGCAAATTGATTCAACAGTTGTGAGATTGTTTTCTGCTCATTTGCAAAGCACACAACTTACACATAATGACCTGGAGTTTATTGACGGTGGCGATAACACGGTAACGGATTTTGATAAAGACCGGGTAATGCGGAAACTCAACACTGCCTTTAGCATGCGGTCCGTTCAGGTAGACTCGGTGCGAGAGGCTATGGAGCAATCGCCGTATCCTGTTATTATTTGTGGCGATTTTAATGATACGCCCGTTTCCTATGTGTATCGTACACTTGCAGAAGATATGCAGGATGCATTTTTAAAAACGGGCTTAGGTGCAGGAAATACCTATGTACCTATGCCCTTTCTCAGGATAGATTATATGTTATTTGATGAAGATGTTTTTGATATTTATGAACACAGAAAGATAAAAGTGAAAACTTCTGACCACTATCCCTGCACTTCTACATTTTCTTTGAGGTGAATCAAATTGTGAAGATGACTTCTTCATTCGGTACCCGGATGCGTTCATGATAAATTCCTTCTGATTTGGCTTTCCCGCATGCGATGATCATATTTATTTCTGCCGAGAATGGTAATTTCAAATAGCGCCTCACTTTCCATGAATCAAGGCCTTCCATCGGGCAAGTGTCATACCCTTCTGCCTGCATACTCAGCATAAAAGTTTGTGCTGCCAATGCTGCAGATTTATGACAAACCACCCGCAGATCAGCATTGCTCACTTGCCACACAACAGGCCTCCAGAACGATGCAACAAAAACAATGAGTTTTCTTATCCATCCCCAGATGCCGAACCAATCGCTGAAATAATACATGGGCATGAGTTTACCGAAATAATTCAAATACCGATTCTCTCTTTTTGAGTATTCTGCTTTCGGTTTATCACCAATCTTTTTTTTGTGATAGTCATACATAAACTTAGCCCGTTGTTTCCATTTATCTTTCCGCACAACAATCACTACAAGTTCTCTTGCTGTTCTTGCTGCATTCTGATTCATACAATACTTTGCGATTTGTTTTCTTTTTGCCGGATCAACTATCCTGTAAAATTCCCAAAGTTGCATGTTGCTGCTATTGGGTGCAAGCACTGCTCTTTCCAGGCTTCGCTGTACAGCTTCTCCATCAAAATCATTTTCCTGTTCGTAAATGCGTACTGATCTTCTTTCTTTTACGAGTGTATCAAAAATTTTTGCAGATTCTAACATGCAGCAAAAATAGAGTATTCATTGCTGCGTTGTTGCGGCTTATTTATAATCTTCCCGCACAGGATGAAACACATCAATGATCTTACAATCCGTAATTGCTTTTGCTTTATGCGGTACTAATCCCGGAATTAATGCAACATTTCCGAATGTGAGAATTTTTGTTTCATCACCCACAGTTAATTCCAATTCGCCTTCAATTACATTTACAATCATTTCATGTACATGGTGGTGCAGTGGAATTTCAGCGCCCTGCTTTGCTTCCCAGTAAGCTATGCTCATAGTTCCGGAATGTATAAATTTTCCAAAAAAACCCGGGGCTACTTCTTTTGCCGTTATTTCTGAGATGTTTAAGAATGACATACAATTATTTTTTTGCTAATATAAAAATTCCCTGCCTTGTAAGATCTCCAAATTTGTATTTCAAGAAATTCTCTCACCGCAACAATGCCACCGTCCCTTTTCTCTGCAGCATCACTCCTTTGCGGTTGAGTTGTTCATAGTTTATCACCCAGATATAAACGCCTATTTCCTGTTGCTTGTTAAGGTAAGTGCCGTCCCAGCCGATGGTCATGTCGTTACTTTCAAACACTTTTTCGCCCCAGCGGTCATACACCTGCAATTGAAATACAGGGTAAATAATTTCACTGTAAGCGTTGAAAACATCATTCAGAAAATCGCCGTTGGGTGAAAATGCGTTGGGCACAACAAAATCAGTAGAAGCATTTATCACAACAATAGTATCCGGTTCGCTTTCACATCCTTTCTCTTCACCGGTTACAGTAAAAATTTCCTGCGCATCAATGATGATCCCGTAAGTGGTTTCACAATAGCCACAGGTAAGAGAAGTAACGGGCTGCCAACTGTAATTTACAAAACCAGTACTGCTGGTTTCAACATTCATTTCTGCAAGTTCACCGTTCTCAACAAAAACAGTATCAGGAAAAGCATTTATTTCCGGCGGATAATTTATGATCACATCAATAGGATCAGAAACTCCTTCACAACCGAAGGCATCAGTAACAGTTACATAATATACTCCGCCGCTGTCAACAAGAATTGTTTGCGTTGTTTCTCCCGTACTCCACAAGTAACTTGCATACCCTGCACCCGCATCGGCCGTTACTTCAAAACAACCTTCAAAAGGCCCGGGCGAAAGTTTAGGAGAAGGAATCACATTTACGGTTTGATACACTGTGTCTTTCATTTCGCAAAGGTCATGAATGATGGAAGTGTAAATAGTAGTATCCGTTGGCGACACAATAATTTCATCTGCAATATCGCCCGTTGGTTCCCACTCATAATAATAGGGCGGCACACCCCATTGCCCGCCTGCACTCAGGTCAATACTATCTCCTTCACAAATTGTGAAGTCAGGATGCCAGTCGCTTTCAATTGCAGTTTCTTCCACGGTTTTTCCTTCAATAGTTATCACCCAACTTCCTGCCGGCATGTAATGACAAGTGATATCGCAAGGAGGTTTTGTGCAACTGCACATGAAGGTTTGCATTTCGAAAGTGAACAAATAATCATCGCATTGCGGAGGGATGCAGGCTATGGTATTGAACATGTCAAGGTCAATGCCGTAGCAGGTTCCGGCTGTGTCGCCCTCGGGCGGAAGACAACTCCAGTAAGAACCTACGCCTGGTGAATCATCACAGGGGCCGATGATGCG
>JBJXHH010000089.1:0-6456 GCA_046160675.1 Chitinophagales bacterium | reverse complement strand
AAATACACCCTTTCCCTGTTGCTTTCAAGGGCATACATTTGTGCCTCCCAAAGTTGGGCACCAAGACAATTGTTTGCAATGTCAATTCTTGTAGTAATGTCTTTCTCCTGACTTTTACCCGATTGGGTAAAATAATTTTGAGTGAAACGGATTTGTATGCGGTTCCATTCCTGGTTGAGCAATGCAAGGTGTGAAAGGTATGCATCAGTCTTTACACAAGCAGGAATGGTAGGAATCATTTCCAGCAGGTTAAAATTGAAGATGAAAGCAGTATCCGCGGTTGAATCTGAGGGAGTGATTATGATGTCATAAGTACCCGTTGGCCTTTCTTCAAATATTATGGTATCATGCAGGAATTTGTTATGAAAACGGCTTCGATACCCGATATTGTTATTGTCAGGATATTCAGCATCAGTCATTGTACGCAATGGGATGGCATACATGTTTTGGGCGGAAAGAATTTCCCTTCTTACACAAAGTATTACAAGCAGTAAAAAGCAATACAAAAAACGTTTCATCATACTAATTGCAAAGATAACATACTCAATTTCGTTTAGTATGATAAAAGTCACTTTGCGTTGCAGAAAAGAACGCTGTAATAATTAGCAGTGCAGTTCTTTCTCAATTTTTTAGTGCAAGAACATCGGATCCAAAATAGTTTGAATATTTTCCCTATATAAAATGCAAAGGTTGAGGAGTGACTTTATAAAGTTATTTCAACCCAAACACTTTCTTAATTTTCGCAACGTAATCCAACTTCTCCCAGGGGAAGAGTTCAACTTTTAATTTTTTGATCTTGCCGCTGCCGTCTTTGAAGGTTTTTTCTTTGATTTCAGGTTTTCGGCCCATGTGCCCGTAGCTTGCAGTTTCCTGGTAGATGGGGCTGCGGAGTTTAAAACGCTTTTCAATAGAATAGGGCCGTAGATCAAAAATGCGCTGTATTTCTTTTGCGATCTCACCGTCAGTCATCAGCACTTTTGCAGTGCCATATGTATTGAGATAAAGCCCCACTGGTTTCGCTACTCCTATAGCATATGCCACCTGAACCAACACCTCATCACACAAACCTGCTGCCACCATGTTCTTTGCAATATGCCGGGTAGCGTAAGCCCCACTGCGATCCACCTTGCTCGGGTCTTTGCCACTGAATGCGCCGCCGCCGTGAGCGCCTTTGCCACCGTAAGTATCTACAATAATTTTTCTACCGGTTAAGCCTGTATCGCCATGCGGTCCACCTATCACAAATTTTCCGGTTGGGTTTACATGCAGCGCATAATTTGTGTCGAATAATTTTTGGGTTTTTTTGGGAAGTTGTTTTTTTATAGCAGGAATTAGAATTTGTTCAACATCTTTTTTTATTGCTGCAAGCATTTTTTTCTCTTCATCAAAATCATCATGTTGTGTACTTACAACAATAGCATCAATGCGCAACGGATTGTTCTTATCATCATATTCAATAGTTACCTGGCTCTTTGCATCAGGGCGCAGATATTTCATTTGTTTACCTGTTCTTCTTATTGCTGCAAGTTCTTTGAGTAAGAGATGTGAAATTTCAAGAGAAAGAGGCATAAAGTTTTCCGTTTCACGGCAGGCATAACCGAACATCATCCCCTGGTCGCCGGCACCCTGTTCTTCTTTTGTTTTGCGTACAACTCCCTGGTTTATATCAGGGCTTTGTTCATGGATGGCTGAAAGGATACCACAACTATTTGACTCAAACATGTACTCACTTTTTGTATAGCCAATTTGTTTGATTACATCTCTTGCTATCTGTTGTACATCAAGGTAGGTGTTTGATTTCACTTCACCCGCAAGTACTACCTGGCCTGTAGTCACTAATGTTTCGCAGGCCACTTTACTCTGCGGGTCGAAAGCGAGAAAATGATCTATTAATGCATCTGAAATCTGGTCTGCAACTTTATCCGGATGTCCTTCTGAAACAGACTCAGAGGTAAATAAGTATGACATGTATTATCTGAATTGAGTATAAAGTAAAAACTGACGCCTGTCTTATACAAGCAAGCGCAAAGATAGATGGATTGGGGCAAAAGGCGATAAGAAGTTAATTGGATGTTGAAAAAAATATACCTCCCCAAACTATGGGGGGAAAGGCTGGATTTCACCTCCTGTATTCCATTTGATTTTCGTTTACTAACAAAAAGAGAGGCAGTATTATCTGTGCCTCTCTTTACAAAAATGAATATATGAAAAGTATTAATTCGTAACCTTTATTTCCACCCTTCTGTTTTGCGCCCTACCTGCAGCTGTATCGTTAGTAGCAACAGGCTTTGTTTCACCGTAGCCTGCTGAATTGAGCCTTGCAGCATCGATACCTTTATCAGTAAAGTATTTTTTCACACTTGCAGCCCTGCGGTTAGAAAGATCCATGTTGCTGGCATCATTCCCCTGGCTGTCCGTGTGCCCGTCAATCTGCCAGGCTGTTCCGGGATACAGGTTCATGATGTTTACAATATTATCAAGGTCAGCATAAGAAGACTTTTTTATCACATCGCTGGATGTTTCAAAAAATATATTTTTTGCTGCTATATCCACTTTTTTCTTGATATCAGCCCTTTCAACGTCAGAAATTATCGGGCATCCTTTATTGTTTTTAGGGCCAATTTTATCCGGGCAGTTATCATCAATGTTAGCCACTCCGTCGCCATCCGTGTCGGGGCATCCCTGCATGGATTTATCACCTTTGTCTTTAGGGCAACGATCGTCTTTATCAGCTACTCCGTCGCCATCAGTATCCGGACAACCATTCCATTGTTTCATCCCTTTTTCTTTTGGGCAGGCATCATCCATGTCTGCGATACCATCCCCATCAGTATCGGGACATCCGTTAAATGCTGCAAATCCTTTGTCTTTGGGGCAGCGGTCGTCGTTGTCAGCTACCCCATCACCATCGCTATCCGGGCAACCCCCAAATTGGGACATTCCTGCTTGGTTAGGGCATTTATCTTCTTTATCAGCAATTCCATCACCATCGCTGTCAGGACAGCCATTAAATGCAGGTAATCCCGCCGCAATTGGGCAAGCGTCAGAAGCGTCAGTTATACCATCACCATCACTATCCGGGCAGCCATTGAATATTTCAAGTCCGGCTATATCGGGGCAGGCGTCTTCATAATCCGAGATCCCATCGCCGTCTGTATCAGTTCCTTTTCCAAAACGAAGCACTAAACCCGCTTTATGATGTGCATAAGATGTACCCTCATCACCCTGCCAGGAGTACCCTGTTTCAATGTTGAATCCCAACTTTTCCCAAAGCCAGATATCAAAACCCAATCCGGCTTTTGACTCAAAAAGATTCATTTGTTCATTGTCAATTTCAAGGTAGTTTAACCCGGCACCTGCATACAGGTAAGGATCAATGCAGGCATCTTCTTTAAAAAGGTAACCGTTAGCCAGGTGATACAGCAATGCCAGGTCAACATCCATGTAAAAACCGCCCCTTGTAGGGTTCACTTCAAGGTCTTCGCTAATGGTTGCTAATGCAAGCCCGCCTTGTAAAGAAAACGAGTTGTTAAGTCTGCCGCCTATAGTATAGCGGCTAAAAACGGGATCAAAATTCCAGTCTCTTGTTCCATTAATGCTGTCGTTTCCAAAGAGATCTTCTGTATAATTACTATCTACGTTGTAGTCAATTGCATGTACTCCTATTCCCAGTTTCCAGGGATGGTTAGAGTTTTGCGACTGCGTTAATAATTGTGTGAGTGTAAGGATGGTAAAGAATAAAATAAAAAGATTACATTTCATATTACATAGTTTGGTGAATAGTTAAACTCAAATGTAAAAGCATTTTTAAAATTTAAAAATATATTCATTTAAATTTTTTTTTAAATATATTTTTTTGAGCAAATCATTTTGGATACACAAAATGAAACCTTCCTTACATTTGCAGGCTTTATATAATTAAACAAGGTGGAAAGAGAGATCATAAAATGCCTTATCATAGGTTCCGGCCCAGCTGGATATACTGCTGCAATATATGCTGCAAGGGCTAACCTGAAACCAGTAATGTATACAGGACTTGAGGCCGGCGGACAGTTGATGCAGACTACGGACGTTGAAAATTATCCAGGCTATCCTACGGGTATTCTTGGACCTGAAATGATGGAAGACTTTAAAAAACAAGCAGAACGTTTCGGAACTGATATTCGCTTTGGTATTGTGAGTAAGGTTGATTTTAGTGGAGATATAAAAAAAGTATGGCTTGATGGGGGAGAAGAAATAGAAGCTCACACAATCATTATTGCCACCGGTGCCACAGCAAAATGGCTGGGGCTTGAAAGTGAAAAGAGACTCAACGGTAATGGAGTTAGTGCATGTGCAGTTTGTGATGGTTTCTTTTTCCGAAACCAAGTGGTAGCCCTTGTAGGAGGAGGCGATACTGCCTGTGAAGAAGCATTGTATCTGTCAAAACTTTGTTCAACAGTACACATGTTTGTAAGAAAAGATCATTTTAGAGCAAGCAAGATTATGCAGGAACGAGTGCTTGCAACGCAAAATATCAAAGTATATTGGAACACAGAAACATTAGAAGTGATCGGTGATAAAACTGTCGATGCTGTTCGAATTAAAAATATACTCAACGGTGAAGAAACAACAATTCCCATCACCGGATTTTTTGTTGCGATCGGGCATAAACCGAATACAGAAATTTTTCAGGGCATCATTGATCTTGACGAACAAGGATACATAATTACAAAAAGCGGTACTACGAAAACTAACATTGCCGGTGTGTTTGCTGCAGGAGATGTACAAGATAAAAATTACAGGCAAGCAGTTACAGCTGCTGGCAGCGGGTGTATGGCAGCGCTTGACGCTGAACGCTTTCTGGCTGAGAAAGGCATTCATTGAGCAGGTTTATTTGTATGATAAATTCATAGAAGATTGATGCTAGGAAATGCTTGAAAGTTCAGGTGAAATCGTTAGCCCCTTCAAACCTTTTTATCGCAAATATGTTTATCTACTAAATCTTAGTTACAAGTTCATGTACGATCATTCTATATACCAGTTTAAAGCATATACAAATGCGGGAAAGGAAATTTCGCTGGAACAATACAGGGGAAAAGTATTGATGATCGTTAACATTGCAACAGAATGCGGACAGGCACCGCAGTTAGAAATTCTGGAGCAACATTATCAAAAATATAAAGACAGAGGTTTTGAAATACTCGCATTCCCTTCTAATCAATTTGCACAGGAACCCAGGGAAGGTGAAAACATAAACGAATTCTGTAAACTTAACTACGGCGTTTCTTTTCCAGTGTTTAGAAAGGTAGATGTTCGAGGAAAACAAGCTGACCCACTTTTTAAGTTTCTTTCCAGCCGGAAACTGAACGGAAAGTTTTCTGCAAAACCCTTGTGGAATTTCTATAAATATATTATCAGCAGAGATGGTAAGCCTCTGGATTATTTTGTTTCTTACACTTCTCCCGGTAAAAAAAAGGTTATACGTTCCATTGAAGAAGCGTTATTTAATAAACACCCGTAGAATCTATTTTCCCCAAATTACTTGAATCGTTGTCGGAAATTCTTTTTCCACAAGCAATTCATATTCTTATTTTTATGCCATGAAATTAGATGTACTTGCCTTCGGGGCACACCCGGATGATATTGAGTTGGGCTGCGGAGGAACACTCATAAAATGTGTACAGCAAGGTTATAAAGTTGGCATGATCGATCTCACCCGAGGAGAGCTTGGCTCAAGGGGGACAGTTGATATACGGGATGCTGAATCCCTTGCTGCACAAAAGATTATTGGCGCAGTAGTGAGAGAAAACTTAAACCTCAGGGATGGTTTTTTTCAAAATGATGAAGCATCACAACTGAAAGTACTAACTGCAATAAGAAAATATCAACCTGATGTTGTGTTTTGTAATGCCTTGTTCGATCGCCACCCTGATCATGGTCGATCTGCACAATTAGTAGAAGATGCTTCTTTTTTAAGTGGGTTAACAAAAATAAAGACTACTGAAAACGGAGAGGAACAAAAAGCATTTCGCCCCCGGCTGGTATTGCATTACATCCAGGCGATGACAATGAAACCTGATATAGTGATTGATGTAACGGATGTATGGGATAAAAAAATGCAAAGCATACTTGTTCATAAAAGCCAGTTCTATGATCCCAATTCTACCGAACCAGAAACTTATATTGCTTCAAAAGAATTTATTGAAACGGTAGACGACCGGGCAGCAGAAATGGGGCGCAGTTGCGGCTTTCGTCTTGCTGAAGGATTTGTAAGCAAGCGTATTTTAGGAGTGAAGGGTTTATTTGAGTTGGTGTGAATTGATTGGTTTATACTGAAATGTTATCTGCCCGAATTATGCCTGTGCAGTCTTTCAGAAACATTTTGGGTTAACCCTTTATAAATGTAGTTATGATTGAGGCTTTTTATTGCATAAGCATAGTACATACTTAAGAGAAATATGATTAATAAACTCA
>JBJXHH010000088.1:0-8989 GCA_046160675.1 Chitinophagales bacterium | reverse complement strand
AAATCACTTTCTGAAATAAAATAATAATCTTTCCCCTCTGTTTCGTTTTTTCTTTTTTCCCTTGTTGTCGCAGAAACAGAAAAACGAAGATTAGAAAACTCATGTAACAGGTATTTTACAATAGTAGTTTTTCCTGCGCCTGAAGGTGCCGTTACAATAATGAGTTTCCCCTGCTGCATTACAAAACGTTATTCAGTTGTTCTTTTATTTTCTCCAGTTCGTCCTTCATCATTACTACACATCGCTGCATTTCTGCATGGTAAGCCTTTGAGCCGATGGTGTTTATCTCTCTGCCCATCTCCTGGCAAATGAACCCGAGTTTTTTTCCTTTATCAGTATTTTTCTCAGCAATTGTTTCAGCAAAATAACTACAATGCGAACGCAAACGAATGATCTCCTCTGTGATATCCATTTTTTCGAGGTAATAGATCAGTTCCTGCTCAAAACGATTCTTGTCAACTTCTTCTTCCGGGATATATTTCTGTAGGTCAGCTAAAATTTTATCCCGTTCATTTTGGATACGCCCGGGATCAATACCTTCAATAGTATTTAATACGCCGAGGATATTTTCATTCCTGACATAAAGGTCTTTTTCTAGATTGATTCCTTCATCACTGCGAAACTGTTCCAACTGCTCGCATGCTCCGGTAACCATACTCAACAAAAATTCCCATTGTTCGTCAGTAAGAATTTCTTTGGCTGGAATGGCGACATTTGGCAGGCGAAAAACAATATCAAATACATTTTCTTTTTGCAGTCCCAGTTCATCAGCGATTGCCCTCACCTGTCTGTAATACTCTTTAACTGCTGTAGGATTTATTTCACCATTTTTCTCCTCCCCTGTCTCAAAACCTATTGTACAATCAGTTTTTCCCCTGATGATCTTTTTACTCAAAATATTTCGTATTTCAATTTCCCCCTCCCGGAACAAACTATGCAGGCGCAAATTCAGGTCAAATGCTTTGCTGTTGAGCGATTTTACTTCAATTACGATGTTTTTCCCGTTTAGTTCAAAGGTTTTCCGGCCATAGCCGGTCATAGATAATATCATACAACACAAAGGTAAGGTTCTGAGGCATGATTTTACCCTGAACAGGAAGGGGTTGAATTAAAGGAAAAGCTTGTATACTTCCCCCTGATTTCCTATTTTTGTGCCCCCGAAACATTGGGATAAATAAAAACAAAGCGAATGGCACATCATAAAGCAGCGCAAAAATCAATCAGGCAATCAGCCAAAAGGCGCACCCGCAACCGTTATAACGCCAAAACTACCCGGAACGCCATAGGCGCACTGAGGCTTAGTACAGATAAGAAAGAGGCAGAAAAGCAGTTACCTGAAGTAATTTCCTTGCTTGACAAGCTTGCAAAACGTAATGTAATTCACAAAAACAAAGCATCCAACCTCAAAAGCGGTCTGGCCAAAAAGGTGAAGGCGATGAAGTAATAAACGAGTTAAATATATAACAGGCAACCCTAGTGGTTGCCTTTTTTATTTTATCTCACTACTTTTATTCGTCTGTTTCAAGGTCAATACATTTTGAGCGAAAACATTACTATAAAACATCTTGCTGAGGAGGACAGGCCCAGGGAAAAGCTTTTGCTGAAGGGTAGGCATGCTTTGAGTAATGCCGAGTTAATAGCAATCCTCATCGGATCGGGGAATAATGAAGAAACTGCCGTACAACTTGCACAGCGAATACTGTCATTCTATAAAAATGAATTGCATGTACTGGGTAAGTTACATGTTTCTGATCTGCAAAAATTCAAAGGTATAGGCGAGGCAAAGGCAATCACAATTATTGCGGCACTGGAGTTAGGAAGAAGAAGACAGTTGAGTGAAGCCGACTTGAAAATACAAATTAAAAACAGTAAAGATATTTTTGAAGTAACGGAGCCGCTGTTAAGCGACCTGCCACATGAAGAGTTCTGGGTGTTACATTTGAATAAGGCCAATAAGATCATCAGTAAAGAACGCCTGAGTTCGGGCGGAGTTTCTGCAACCGTGGTAGATGTAAAAATGATCATGAAAAGCGCTGTTGAAAATTTATCTAGCGGCATAGTAGTTTGTCATAATCACCCTTCCGGCAATTTACAGCCCAGCGAACAGGATGTACAACTCACAAAGAAAATTAAAGATGCCAGTAACAGCCTTGACATTGTTCTGATAGATCATATTATCATAGCCGAAAAAAGTTATTACAGTTTTGCTGACAGCGGGATGTTATAAAATAAAAAAGGTGTTGCAATACAACACCTTTTTTCAAAGTATTCAGGTTTAGTTATTTAGCGATCACAAGTTTTTGTGATGTATGTTCAGCGCCTGTTATAATATCAATATTATAAATCCCAGCACTAAAGTTCATAGTATTTACTGGCAGTAATACGTCCCCGGTCAAAACACCGTAGTTCTTTTCTGCTACTAGGCTTCCATTAATGTCAGTGATCCTGATGCTTATATCCTTCGCTTCAGATAAGCTGATTACTAAATTCGCATAGTCAGCTGCCGGGTTCGGATAAAGGTCAATATCATCAATACCTACAATTTCTGAAACAGCCTGTACCACAGCAATTTTTGTTGTGGCAGAATTCAGTATTTCTCCTGTTTCATTATTGATAACAAATACTATTGCATTCATCTCTTCAACTTCCCAATCATCTTCAATCTCAAAACTATAAGTGTAGGTGGCAACATCATCAGCTACAACACTTGTAGGAATACTTCCTTCAGTACCATCCCAACCTTCATCTAAAGTTCTTGCAACAAAGTCATATACCATGTCTTCTGCATCAACATTTGAAGGCAGGTCTTCATATCCTCCCATCTCTCCGTAACCACCGCCTGCATAATAGTTAGTTTGATCATAACCAGATGTTGTTCCAGTTACATTGTCTTCAGTTAAAATGAAGTTAAATCTGTAATCAATACTTGTAAGTTCTGTTACAAATTCTGCAGTTACCGTTGCTGTTCCTTCACCGGTTCCTTCATTATAAGTTGCTTCTATTGTTGCTTTTAAAGGTTGAATGTCATCAATTCTTGAAGTGTACCAAGATGGTAGTTCAGACGGGTCAATTATACCGTTTCTTTCAACTATTACTGAGGGATAACCGGAGAAACCAGGGAAACTACCTACCCCATTATCATAGGCAGTAACTTCCATCGGGTCAGAATTATGTACCGCTACACCAATGAATGTTTCAGGATAATCTGCTGCCATTTGATCCATGAAAACTGAGCCTCTTGGACACCAACCGCACCATGTTCCTGTTGCTTCTTCAGCCAATACATTTTTAGGAGGGATATATGAACAGCCGCTCACTTTAGCTGTGTTCATATTGTTATCTAATAGTTCATCAATTGTTGCGTTAGGATTAGCTACCTCTACATCTAAATTATAGGTAATCGCCTCTGAAGGTATATAAGGAGTGGAATGTGTAAAAGTATAAGTGTCAAACGGGTTCAATGTTATGCCGCTGATATTATCAGTAAAAGTACTTGAACCATCAGACCAAGATAGGTCAAAACTTGTGATCACAACTGTTCCGTTGTTAGTTATAATACCTGAAATAGTTGCAGGGTCGCCAACTTGCTGAAATTGATATGTACTTATTGATGTGAGTGCTGCGTCTACAACAGGAACCGCTTCGTTTACCTGAAAATCATCAATGGCAATGCCGTAAGCCCATCCTCCATCATCAGTATAATTTATTGCTATCTTCACATCACTCATGCCTGCATAGTCTCCAAGAAATACGTTTTCAGTTCTCCATGCTGTAGAACCTGAAAGGTCTTTTACTACTGTCCATGAAGTTCCTCCATCAGTAGAAACTTCCACAGTGGCATTTTCATAAGAGTCAAAAGGTGTTTCTGTATAAAATACAGCGAAAGAAAGCATCACATTTGAGTATGATGACAGGTCTAATGAAGGAGTTATTAATATGTCATTCATCTTATCACAGTCACATCCATCATCATTAGTAGCGATCATAGTAGTATGAGTGGGAATAGGGAAAGAGCCGCTTTCAAGTTCAGTATCAGTACCCACTAACCATCCACCATCAGAAGCGGTAGTTTCCTGGCTCCATCCTGAAGGAAAAACACCTCCTTCGAAGTCTTCAATTAAAATTGTTTGTGCATGTAAAGCCGGTAATAAACCAGCCGAAAGGGTAAAAAGCGTAAATAATTTTCTCATATAACGATTTAATTTTTTTGATAAGAAGTAATAAAGGTAGAAAGTCAATGTGTAAATTGAAAATTCTTAACATTATAAAACAGCCAAACCTTGTGTATTTATCTTGTTCTTAACTATCCGGTTTGAGCACCTATTTTTGCTCTGCATGCTTCCCGAACAACGAAGGGCTTACCTCATCCTGCATATTTGTGTTTTTATCTGGGGGTTTACCGCCATTCTTGGCAATCTTATCACCCTAAAAGAAACGGTACTCGTTTGGTATCGCATGGGCATTACTTCACTGAGCCTCATGTTTTTACCCATACTCTGGAAAGGAATGCGCAGAATTTCGTTCAGGGCAGTGTTGCAGCTTTCCGGCATCGGGGTATTGGTTGCCCTGCACTGGATCACTTTTTACGGCTCCATCAAATACTCCCTCGCATCTGTAGCGCTCACCTGCCTGGCCACCATCAGCCTGTTTACCGCATTTCTCGAACCCCTTATGCTCAAAAGCAAGTTTCAGATGCGTCAGGTTTTGCTCGCATTGGCCATTCTCCCTGCCATTTACTTGCTGTTTCACTTTTCAGGGCAATATACCCTGGGTATCATCATGGGTCTTCTTTCGTCCTTGTTCGCCTCCATTTTTACCATCCTGAATAAAAAAGTAATTGTGAAGTACGATGCTGTGAGTGTGACTTTTGTTGAATTGGGTACAGGTTTTCTGTTTATAAGTATTGTACTGCCTGTGTATTTCAATTTTTACCCGGAAACGGTTTTTTTACCTACTTCCAGCGATTGGATTTACCTACTCATCCTCTCTATAGTTTGTACAAGTATCCCGTTTGTATTGTCAATCAATACATTACGACACCTCTCAGCATTCACAGGAAACCTGGCAGTAAACCTCGAGCCTGTGTATGGTATCATCATGGCAAGCCTGCTTTTTAAAGACCATAAACAGTTAGATTCGGGTTTCTACGTTGGTGCATGTATCATTATAGGAGCGGTTTTCATGGAACCATTAATGATGAAAAGGAGATCAGAATTACCTATAAAATAAAAATATGTGATGCTAATCATTGCTTTTTCTAAAAAAGGGTTATTTTTGAAGTTGTTCGTGACCACCTGATTTTATCCTAACAAGCCACCTTTTTTTAGAATCATGCGTCTATTCTAGGCTTAAACACACTATAGGATATAACAAGAATGATAACCACATTAGAAACCAGGACTGCAAAAAGCAGTAATGAATCCTTTGCATCTCATTTCCTTAAGATGTCGCCCGACATCATGGTAATTGTCGGCTTGGATGGTGAAATTAATTTTTTCAATGACACATGGGAACATGTAAGCGGGTTTTCCAGAAAAGAATTGGAGAAAAACAGTCTTTGGAGCCTTACACATCCTGAAGACCTGGTAAAAGTAAAATCTGAACTTCAGCGGGTTAGAGATGGGGAAGAGCAGCAGCAATCCAATTATGAATCAAGAATTATTTGTAAAAACGGCGATGTTAAGTATTTTGCCTGGAGTTCAAATATTGACCGTATAAATGGACTTATCTATGCAATAGGAAGGGATGTTACTGAGCTGCATCACCAAAACCAGGCATTGCTTGATAATGAACAAAAATTTGAATTTATTTCTGACAATAGCTTTGAAGGGGTTTGTATTTATACAGAAGGCAAATTACAACTTGCTAACCAGGCGTTTTATAAAATGTTCGGTTACAAGAATGAAACGGCTGTTATAAATAAAAATTTCCTGGACTTCATTGCTGACAATGACCTGAAAAACATAAAGCAACTGGAGAAGAAAAAATTTGAAGGAGTTTTTGAAACAAAGGGCAAAACAAAAAACGGCGATTACTTTGCGATTGAGCTACAAGTAAAAAATATCCTATATAAAAATCAAGATGCTAGGATCGCCTCGATTAGAGATATCACTGAAAAAAGAGCGGTATTGGAAAAGATCACAAAAAGTGAAAACTTGTACCATTCCGTTTTTCAAAATCAGGCTGTTGGTTTATTGCTTACTGACATTCATGGGAAGTCTATAAGCGTAAATTCACAGTTGCTACATAAAGTTGGATATACTGAGGAGGAATTCCTCAGCCTACCGCTTTCAGCCATTTTACATGCCAGTGAAATAGATGATGTTAAAAAAACACTTACTGAAATTGTAAAGAATAAAACTGTTTCAAAAAGAAAAGAACGCAGATTTGTTAAAAAAGACGGTAGTAGCCTTTGGCTCAACTGCACCAGCAGCAGCATTACACCTGAAGATGGTGATGAATTAATTATGATAGTATTCGAAGATGTTGATCAGAAAAAGAAGCTGGAAGTGGAAATGCAACAGATCTCTGAAAAGATCAAGGCAGTATATGATGGTTCGCCAATGGGTATTGTGGTTACTCGCCATCCGGGCATCATTGTAGATGTGAATACTGCGTTTGTTGAAATGCTCGGCTACTCTCGTGAAGAACTATTAGATAATAATATTCTAGGTTTTACCCATCCTTCTGATATTTCCCGTAGCGAAAAAATGATTGACAAAGTTTATCATGAAAAACTCACTATACATGCCTATGAAAAAAAATATCTGAAAAAAGACGGCTCTACACTCTGGGCAAGAACCGTGGTATCACAAATGTCCGCTGGTGAGAATGATATTATCGCCGTTGCTTTTATAGAAGACATAGAAAACAAAAAGAGAACAGAAGAAACTCTCGAAATAAAAAACAAAGAACTGCTTCACACAAATCAGGAACTGGAACATTTTGCTTACGTAGCCTCGCATGACCTGCAAGAACCCCTGCGAACCATCACCAGTTTCATTCAGATTCTTGAAAAGCGATATAAAAAGAACCTTGATGAAGATGGTCAGCAATTTATGAGTTATGTAGTAGAAGGCGCCAAACGTATGCAAAACCTCATCCGAGACCTGCTTGAATATTCCCGCATTAACAGGTTCAATACTTCCTATGAACAGGTCGATCTCAACGAAGTATTCCATACGATGAACCGGGTGCTGAAAGACAAAATAGATTCAAACGACGCCATCATACTTGCTGAACACCTGCCCGTGGTACAGGGAAATAAACTACAGATAACACAACTATTCCAAAACCTGGTGGACAATGCAATAAAATTCCGGGGCAAGAAAAAACCTGAGATAGAAATAAATGTTACCGAGCATGCTGACAAGTGGGAGTTCGCTTTTAAAGACAACGGAATAGGCATCAGCAATGAATATTACCAGCGCATCTTCGTTATTTTCCAACGCCTGCACACACATGAAGAATATACGGGTACAGGTATAGGTCTTGCTATCTGCAAAAAAATCATAGAACGCCATGGGGGTGAGGTTTGGGTTGATTCAAAACCCGGAAAGGGAACCACCTTCTATTTCACCATCGCAAAGAATCTTACTTCGCCGGTGGGCAGTATGGGGTAGAAACTAAAAGTTAAAAAAAATTGGTTTGTAAAGGAGCCTAGCACCTAACCCCTATTAAATTTATTATAATGAAGTATTATATGCGTTTGTTCTATCACAATATCTGAAAGCAAATGATACCACAAAAAAAGCGGATGAAAATTTTCATCCGCTTTTGTATGAATATAAATTCAATATTACAATTATTCTTCCGCTTTCTTTTCCTCTTGGGTTTCAGGTGCAGACTCCTCAGTTTTCTTTTCAGCTTTTGTTTTTGAAGGAGTTGCCTTTGTTGTTGTTGTTTTTCCCCGGCGGGTCTTTTTCTTCGCTGCGGTTTTTGCATCCTTCAGCATGTTCTCATTGTAATCCACCAGTTCTATAATACACACTTCAGCATTGTCGCCAGGGCGGTTATCAGCTAACTTCAATATTCTTGTGTAGCCGCCATTCCTAGTGGCCACTTTGCCTGAAATATTGTTGAACAATTCCGTCACCGCCTCTTTGCTTTTCAGCGATGCAAACACCGTTCTGCGGTTGTGCATGCTGTCTTCCTTGCTGCGGTTGATCATCGGCTCTATGTACATGCGCAGTTCTTTCGCCTTCGGCACAGTGGTTTTAATCCGCTTGTGCATAATGAGCGAAGTAGCCATGTTTGCCAGCATACTTTTCCTGTGCGCATATTTTCTGCCCAGGTGGTTTATTTTATTTCCGTGTCTCATTTTCTGTTAAATGAATGTTCAATGATTTGCTATCCAGCAATTATTCTTCGTCTAATTTAAATTTTGCAAGATCCATCCCGAATGATAAACCTTTATCAATCACCATCGCTTCAATTTCTACTAACGACTTTTTACCAAAGTTGCGGAACTTCAAAAGCTCATTGGTATCATACTTCACTAACTCTGAAAGTGAATTGATCTTTGCAGCCTTTAGGCAATTATAAGCCCGAACAGAAAGGTCAAGATCTTCCAGCGGGGTTTTCAGCAACTTGCGGATATGCAAAGTATGCTCATCCACCATGTCCACTTCTTTCTCAGTGTGTGTGTGGAAAGTGATGTTCTCATCGGTGATCAGCATTAAATGCTGAATGAGGATCCTTGCCGCTTCTTTTATTGCATCCTCCGGGTGGATAGTACCGTCGGTTTTAATATCTATTAATAATTTTTCGTAATCCGTTTTTTGCTCTACCCTTGTGTTCTCTATCGTATACTTCACATTTTTTATCGGAGTGAAGATTGCGTCAATTGGAATAACACCAATTGAAGTTTCCACCATTTTATTCTCCTCAGCAGGTAAATATCCTCTGCCTTTCTGAATAGTGAGTTCAATATCCATCTTCACAAAACTCTCCATGCGGCAAATCTGCAAATCAGGATTCATTACCCGGA
>JBJXHH010000087.1:0-20323 GCA_046160675.1 Chitinophagales bacterium | reverse complement strand
ATTTGTCTCAGACAACACATTTCCTGTTGCGGCTGTTAGCATTGTTCTCAATACATGATTATGTATATAATCCGGAATTTCTTCTGTGGCATCAACTTGCAAAGCGATGATATTGTTTTCACAAATAGCTACGCTCAAATGATTTATAGTAGTAACATCACTCAGATATTTTACACCTACAAGAATGTTTAATTTGTTTATAGCATCATCATAGGTTGTGCTGATACTTACATTACAGGGAGGAGAAACCAGCATTTGTGCATCAACATGACTTGCATACAGGTCTTTCAATACCAAAATCCCAGAGCCGAAATTTTTTCTGTCAACCGCCCCGGTTGGCCAACCAATTACGGGGCCCAGGTAGGTACCAAGATCAATCGCCTGGTCAGTTACAAACTCGAGGTCTTCACTGATATCAGCAAAATAATTATACATGGCTATAGCTGCCACAGCATCACCATGTTCAGCAACAATTTCATTTATGATATCATGAGCGGCCGGGCAGTTTGGGCAAAGCTGCCCTGTAAAATCTTCAAGTAAAACCACTTTGCTTTGAGCAGTAAAAATGGAATCTGTTGTATATGTTGTATCAATTAATGTTTCATCCACAGGAGTAAAATCAATGAAAGGGCCTACTTCGCTACAAGAGGTTGACACACTAATTATTGCTGCGCTCAAAAAGAAAATAAAAAAATATTGTTTCATGTTTTTTTGAAAATTAAAATGTTGAAATAATCTGAAACTTTAGTCCGCTGAATGCAGGCTCAAAACGACAGATGCCGCCTGTGCATACAATACCTGCCAACTGTTTTGAATAACTCAGGCTGAAACGATTTGCTTTTTGTGTCATCACGGCAGCAAACAAAGGAAAATGCAAAGCTTTCTCAGTTTTTAAAGGATCAAAATTATACATGTCACTTGCAGTCAAACTCCATTTCGGTGCGATGGTAAACTCTGCAAGGCCATACACCCAGCTTCCGTAGTCTCCTTCATTTTGCTGGTATTGCAATTCCATGCGTATGCTTTTTTTCCTGTCGAACTTATAAGTGAATTCTAAGAACGGGGTAATTGGGGTGATTGTTGTGTCAGTGGGATGCGCTTCTAAAACCTGCTGATTATATAACACATATTGCCCTCCTACTAAAATTTTATATTTTGGTTTTCTGATCTCTACGTCAGCTATCGCCTCCCTGAACAATTGTACATCATCAGCGCTTTTCACATCACTGTAATTTGCACCAATGGTAACTCCTTTCACAGGAGTGTAAGTTACATTGAGTTGATATGCAGTTTCCCCCAACTCTTGTGCAACATCCTGGTATCTTGCTGTTAAACGCAGGGAATTTTGTTTTGTGAGTGCAGGCAGGTAATCTAAAATTCCATCGAGCAAGAGCTCATTGGGCGATGTACGCATCACCCAGTTATCAACTTTTCTGAATTGTCCTGTTACTCCGAAACCCTTCTGAGAATATGTAAGCGAAGTATAGATTACATTTCCATCTGAGTCTATTAGATTTCCAACTGCATCTTTTATCGCCTCAGAACTTTTCAAGGCATACTCAATATACCAGCTGATATTTTGAACACTCAAAGTGTTATAAATAGAACCTGCATACATGTTATAAGCGGGAACAAACCTGCTTTCAAGCGGGTATGAATTGATTGTGGCCGCAATGATGTCCATGTTGTCCTGATCAATTGTTCTGTTCAGAAATGAAACCCCTGGAAATAGTTGAACTTTATTTGTCTGTATAACTCCTTCTATGTTAGCACCTTTTAAAACCGGGTTATAAGAACTGAAGAGATCTTTCTGCTTTCCTGCTAATGCTTTTAGGGTCCAGTTACTATCCAAAGTATATTCGAGTTCAATGCCAAACAATGCATTATCAATTCCCAGTGGGCGTTCCTCATAACTGCGGAAAACATACCCTGCGCCAAACTGCTCATAGATATATCCACCTGTAATTTTAAGATCAGCAAGGGTTTTAGAAACATACCACCTGCCAATACCCTGATCTGTGTAGGGTGTTCCCGGCGAATGCAGGTTTGAGTTATTGAACATATCCAGGCGGATGCCCGCATCCAGTCCCCAGGAAGGGTTTTGGTAATTCAATTGCAGCCAGGTGTCCAGCCCGCTTTTTAAATTATCATAATGCGGTGTTCCTGTTGCACCTATCACAGTGTCAGTTTGATAAAATTCTGTGTTAATCTGCAGGTCGCCACTAAATTGGCTTTGTGCAGAAACTATAAAACCTGACAGTGTTGAAAATACAATTACAAGAAGTTTTTTCATACGGCGTAAAGGTACAAGTTCATAAAATATTAATACTTCTTTGCAAGGCACGGATTCATATCTTTAATTTAACCAAACAATTTTTTTCACAAAACGTAGGCAGGCTTTGTAATTTGAATGTAAAAATTCATCTATTATACCTTGTTATCTTGTTTCCAGGTGGCATGAATATTGACTTAATGGCCCTATCTTCGCAGAACGAAAAATATGCAGATGAAAAATATATTGTGTATCCTCTTGATTACCACACTCTTTTACACAGCTACGGCACAAACTTCCGGAGAAGCAAGCGGCGATAACCTTCCTGACATTTCATTATATGACATGAATGGAAATAAAGTAAGTATTGCTGACCTTGGCAAAAGTGGGAAGATTACGATTTTCAATTTTTGGGCAACCTGGTGTACACCATGTAAAAAAGAACTGAACAACATTGCAGATATATATCCTGACTGGCAGGCTGATTATGATGTACAGATAATTGCTGTGAGTATTGATGATGCTAAGACAAAAGCTAATGTAAAATCTTATGTTGATGGACAAGGATGGGAGTATCTTGTTTTAATGGATGATAATAAAGAATTACATCGCATGCTGAACGGGCAGGCCGTTCCGTTCACAGTAATAGTTGATCAAAGCGGAAAGATTGTTGACAAGCACAGTGGTTATGTTGAAGGTGATGAATACTTACTTGAAGATAAAATTGTGGAGTTAAAAGGAAAGTAAAAAGTTAGCGAACAATAAATTACAGAGCCGGAAAAATATCATTTCCGGTTTTTTCTTGCCCGGTAAAGAACAAATCACTAATAACCCCGTCAGCAAAAAATTTCGCCTGCTGAGTGAGAAGCAATCTTTCATTCTGTATTTCAAGATTTCCTTTTTGAATGTGCCGATCAATCGCCTTTCTGAACCTCAGGAAATCTTCTTCACCTATTTCTTTTCTAAACACCTGTAAAGGGAGCCCCCATTGGGTTCTGAGTGATGTCATGATCTTTTCGTTCAGCAGGTTTTCAGGGGTTAAAACTTCAATTTCAGCAGGAAGATTTTCTTGCTCAATGTTTTGTATATATAATGCGTTGTTCGCAACATTCCATTGCCTGCTTATCCCGTTAAACGAATGCGCAGACGGTCCGATGCCTAAATATTTTTCGCCTTTCCAGTAAGATGAATTATGCTGCGCATATTTTTTCTCTTTTGCAAAGTTGGATATTTCATAATGTTCATACTTATTTTTTGTAAGCAAGTCAATCAAAGTATAAAAATTCTTTGCAGCCTGATCTTCATCAGGCGGCGGCATTTTCTTTTTTTCTATGGAATGAAATAAAGCAGTTTCAGGTTCAACTGTTAAGGCATAACAGGAAATGTGCGAGATGTTTCTTTCTATCAGTTGTTGCACATTGAATTTCCATCTTTCATCACTTTGTTCCGGGATTCCGTAAATAAGATCAGCGCTGATGTTCTCAAAACCCCCAGACTGTGCTAGCTCAAGGCATTCAAAAGCCTGTGCAGAAGAATGCGCCCGGTTCATCCAGCGGAGATCTTCATCAAAAAAAGATTGTATGCCGATGCTCAATCTGCTGATACCTGCATGTTGCATGTCCAGAATTTTTTCTATTGTAAGATCGTCGGGATTTGCTTCAAGTGTGATTTCTTTTGCATCAACCGGAAAGTTTCTTACAATCGTAGAGAGTATCATTTCAATTTCCTGCCCGTTTAAAACCGAAGGTGTTCCTCCGCCGAAATAGATTGTTGAAATTGTATCACCCGGAATATAGTTTTTCTGCAATTCTATCTCTTTGCAAATTGCATCAATCATTTTTTTTTTAAAATGAAAAGTAGTGGAAAAATGAAAGTTACAATAAGTACAAGCTTGCTTGCAAAAAGGAATATGTATGTAAATGCCCGCCATTATTCAATTATACTTTCGCTGCTCAAGTCTCGTTATTTTTGTAAAAAAGGTTCTTGCAAAACATAAAGGTACATATTGTTGCTACGCTGCTGTTATTGAATTCTGCATTGTTTGCACAAGTTCCTGTTTTTCTTGAAATTCTGAATCCTATTAACGATGGGGAAATTTTTCCAAAAAATTTCAAGCAACAGGATGTTTTCCTATCTGTAGAAGAAAGAGAATACTATCTGCAGGAAATTTTATTTTCCCTGTATGATGCAGGATACCTGGCTGCTGGCTTTTCCATAAAAACCATACAAAATGATACAGTAAAAGTATTGTTTGAAAAGGGAAGGAAATTTTACTGGGCACAACTCTCCATTGCAAATGATAATAAAATTTTTTTGAGCGAAACAAATTTCAGGGAAAAAGATTTTAAAAATGAAGTTTTCAGGTTTGATGAAGTTTCTGCACTGATGCAAGACATGCTCAGTTTTGCGGAAGAACATGGCTATCCATTTGCTACAGTTCAACTTGACAGTGTACAAATTTTTGACTCCACAATTACGGCAGTAATCCTTTTTGAAAGAAACAGGCTTATCTATTTTGATTCGATTCGTATTGAAGGGGATTTACAGCTTTCTTATTCATACTTACACCAATACACAGGTATACACAAAGGAGAATTGTATAATGAGAGACTGGTAAAAGAGTTGGATGAAAGGTTGCAGGAACTCCTCTTTGCATCCGTACGAAGGCCTTCGCAGGTTGTTTTTTCGGGTGACCGAGCTATGTTGTTATGTTACCTGGAAAAAAAGAACGCCAGTAAATTTGATTTTCTTATTGGTGTTTTGCCAAACAATGAAATCACCGGTAGGCTGATTATCACAGGGGAGGGCTCTTTGCGTTTGAATAATGTTTTTAACGCTGGTGAATTATTGGATATTCATTTTTCGAAACTTGAATTATCTACGAAAGAATTGCAAAGTAAATTTACATATCCTTATTTGCCGTTAATTAATCTCGGCATTGATGCCTCTTTTGATCTGTTTTTAAAAGATTCAACTTTCCTGGAACGAAGAACCTCAGCAGGATTATTTTACCAGTTCATCGGGAATAATTATGTGAAAGCATTTTCAACTTTTTATAATTCTGATGTATTATCCATTGATACTGCCGGAATCCTCATTGCTAAAACCCTCCCGTTAACTTTAGATGTATCCTCAGTAAGCTATGGACTTGCTTTCAACCAGGAAAAACTGGATTACATCTATAACCCCAGGAAAGGTTTTGATATTTATGTAAGTGCCGCTGCAGGCACAAAAACCATTAAACAAAATAGTCTTATCACTTCTTTGTTTGACCCTACAAACCCAGAGTTTGATTTTGCGACCTTGTACGATAGTATTGATACAAAGTCATTGCATCTCACTTATCAATATCATGCATCTTACTTCCAGCCTGTTTTAAAAAATACTTCGCTCGTATTTAAAATTTCTGGTGCAGCAATAATTGATAAACAAGTATTCGCAAACGAACTTTATCGTATTGGCGGGATAAATTTATTACGGGGTTTTGATGAACAAATCGTCTTTGTTTCAGAGTATCATGTATTCACTACTGAGTTGCGATATCTGTTATCGCAAAATTCTTTTGCAGGCATTTTCTTTGACCAGGCTTATACGCAGGATGATAGCAAAAAACCCATGACAAGTGACTTTCCGTTTGGTTTTGGAGCAGGAATCACATTTGAAACAAAAGCAGGTATTTTTGCAGTGAACTATGCTTTAGGTACGCAGAATGATAACCCGGTTCAACTGCGCAACGCAAAAATTCACTTCGGGTATTTAAACTATTTTTAGTGAGAGGATTTCTGTTGCTTTTATTTTTTGTTAATGCGATACTCTTTGCACAAGATTCTGTTTCTCCTTCCGACATACAAGGAGAGATTGTTCAACCAATCGTTGGAGTAGAGGATAGCCCTGCCAGGCAAAATGATTCATTTTCCGGTCGCCAACGTATAACACCTTCATCTGTAACCACAATTTTTGATAATCGGGTTGACACTCTGGATTCATCTTCAGTTTCACAAAATTTGACAAACCCTACTTTTTTTGATTCTTTGGCACAAGCAAATCAAGGTATTGAAGAAAATAAACAACTTTTACAAGAACATAATAAAAGCAGGGACTTTGTTTTACCTGTAATTTTGTTTTTATTGCTTTTATACCTTGCGCTACTTCGTTATCAATATGCAAAACAACTTAGAGAAAATCTTACTGTTTTATTCAATACGAACCTGGGGCAACAGATTTTCAGAGACAGGGAGTTTTCACCTAACATTTTTAGTTTATTGCTTTATATAAACGCAATCCTAGTCATAGGAGTTTACATTTATCAGCTAACAGTTTATTTCAAGATTACACTACCTTTTGAAAAAACAATTCTCAATATTGCAATTTGTGTCACAGTTTTTCCCGTGATGTACATTCTCAAATCTATAGTATACTTTTTTTTGAAAATTGTTTTCAATTTTGATTTTGCATTGCAATTTTTCCGGTTTAATTCCCTCATCCTTTACCAACTCCTTGCTGTAAGCTTACTTCCTTGTGTTATCCTGATGGCAAGTGTACAAGATTCTGTTCTACACTGGGTTGTAATCGTATCACTTAGTTTGGTTGGGTTTACTTTTTTGGTCCGATTCATTAAAGGAATTTTCATTTGTGTAAGCTTTGTGAAGTTTCATATTCTTTATTTTTTGTTGTATTTTTGCGCCGTTGAAATTGCACCGCTGCTTATCGCTTTCAAAGTGTTTTCTGAGTATGCTGTGTGAGAAAAGTAAGACGCATGACTCAAGTTATACAACCCACTATAAAACAAGTAAAATCAATTTTAGTAAGTCAGCCGGTACCTGAAAATCCGAAAAACCCCTATGCTGAATTAGCCGAGAAATACAAAGTAAAAATTGATTTCAGGCAGTTTATAAAAATAGAAGGTATCCCTGCAAAAGATTTTCGCAAACAAAGAATTAATATCCTCGAATTTACCAGTGTGCTTTTTACAAACCGCATTGCTATTGATCATTTTTTCAGGTTATGTGATGAACTGAGAATTAAAATGCCTGAAATGACAAAGTATTTTTGCGTTTCAGAAGCTGTTGCTGTGTATTTACAAAAGTATATCCAGTATAGAAAACGCAAAGTGTTTTATGCGGAAACTGGAAAAGACATTGAACTATTTGATATCTTAAGTAAACACCTTCCAACCGAAAAAATATTGTTTCCCTGCACCCCCAATCACAAAGATGTTTACACAGAATTTCTAAAAACAAAACAGGCTAATTTCAGCGAAACCATCATGTATGAAAGTGTTACTTCAGACCTTACGGACATGAAAGGAAAGATCGGGTATGATATGATTGTGTTGTTCACTCCTCTCGGAGTGAAAAGCTTGTTCAAAAATTTCCCAAATTTTGTTCAGGGAGAACTGCGCATCGGATGCATGGGTCTGAATACGCTCAAGGCGATGGAAGAGCATAAACTACGGGTGGATCTAAAAGCCCCGACTGCAGAAACCCCTTCCATTATCCTGGCTATCGATCAATATCTCTCAAAAGCAAATAGGAGGAGATAATGTGATAACATCATCCTTACATGCACTAATCCAGGTTAAGAAATGGAATAGTTATAAATGGTTTTTATGAAAGCCCATCGCTTTACAAATCACCTGATTTCTGAAACAAGTCCTTACCTTCTTCAGCATGCGCATAACCCTGTAAATTGGCATGTTTGGGGGAAAGAGGCTTTTGAAAAAGCTAAGCGAGAAGATAAACCCATTCTTGTGAGCATCGGGTATGCTGCCTGCCATTGGTGTCATGTAATGGAACATGAAAGTTTTGAAGATGAGAAAACGGCAGAGTTCATGAACAAATTTTTTGTGAATATCAAAGTTGACCGAGAAGAAAGACCCGATGTTGATCATATTTATATGCAGGCTTGTCAGCTCATAACTGGTTCAGGTGGTTGGCCTTTGAATATGTTTCTTACACCCGACCTCAAACCTTTCACAGGGGGAACATATTTTCCTCTGAAACCCTATTATGGCAAACCTTCTTGGACGGATGTCCTTGTGTATGTACATGAAGTTTTTTCCCGGGAAAGGGATAAAGCCGAAGAACAGGCGGAGCTTATGATGCAGCATTTGCAAAAGATGGATGATTCTCTTATACAAAATCTGCAAATCAAAATTGCAGAGACTGAAATTTTGTCTAAAAGTGAAATTCAAACTGTTCATAAAAATCTTGCGGAACATTTTGACACAGAAGATGGAGGTTTTGGTAATTCACCTAAATTTCCTTCAGCAATGACTTTATTGTATATGTTGAAGAAAAATTACTTTACAAAAAATGAAAAAGAGTTACAATTCATACATCTCACACTTTACAAAATGTTTTATGGCGGTATCTATGACCATATCGGCGGCGGATTTGCAAGGTATAGTGTAGATAAAAAATGGATAGTGCCGCATTTTGAGAAAATGCTTTACGATAATGCTCTGTTAGTGAAATTATATGCAGAGGCATTTATGCTGTTTGGGGATGATGAGTATAGAAGAATGGTAAAAGAAACACTGGATTTTGTTATAAGAGAAATGTTGACTGAGGAGGGAGGCTTCTACAGTTCTTTCGACGCTGACTCGGAAGGAGAGGAGGGAACGTTTTATACCTGGCAAAAAGAAGAGATTGAAAAAATATTGGGTGATGATGCCGCCTTTTTTTGCAAAGTTTTTCATGTAGAAGAAATAGGAAATTGGGAACATAAAAACATTTTATACAAGGAAGTGATACATAATACTGACGGGCAATTCGGGAAACTGGAAGATGAACAAAAGGCAAAAATTGAAAGTTGTAAAAACAAACTTTTTCTTTATCGGGAAAAACGAATAAAACCCGCCCTGGATGATAAAATTATTTTAAGCTGGAATGCATTAATGTGCAGTGCATTTGTATCCGCTTACCGGGCAACAGCGAATAATATTTATATCAAAGTTGCTGAAAAAAATCTTAAGTTCCTCCTTAAATCTTTCAGTAATCCTAATAAGAATTTTCATTTTTTTCATACGTACAAAAATGGAATTACAAAATATCCGGCTATGCTGGAGGATTATGCATCTCTTATTGCAGCACTGCTTGATGTATATGAAATTACGGGAAACATATTGTATATTGAAGAAGCAATTGCCTTGAATGAATTTGTAAATGAAAACTTTTCCGATGAGAATAAGATTCATTATTACTTCACAGAGAAAAATCAGGCTGACATCCCGATGCGAAACAAAGAAATGTATGATCATGCCACACCTTCAGGTAATGCCATTCAGTTTTTTAACTTACACAAACTTGCTATCATAACCGGAAATAAAAAACTAAGCGAAAGAGCCGATACAATGTTTTTATCACTCAAAAGAAATATCATCAATTACCCCACCTCCTTTGGTGCATGGCTCACAGGGAGTTTGCACTATACACACCCTATACTTGAAACTGTAATTAGCGGAAGAGAAGCAAATAAAAAACTTTTAGAAATACTTTCGGTTTATTACCCCAACCAGATAATTATGCTTGATGAAAACGGAGAGCTATCAGATTACCCTCTGCTAAAAGAACGCTTTCAGCCAAATGTTACCCGCATCTTTAATTGCCGCAATTATAATTGTCAGTTGCCTGTCATTTCAAAAGAAGAGTATGTTAATCAGCTGCAAGCATTTTGTAGTGAAATCAACTTGCAGTAATTTTCACCTTGTTAGGATACTTTTAACAAGAATATTTCGTTTTTGGGTTTAAGAGGGATGATTTAATGCATTTACATATACTAAAAATATTTTTTTTGACCATGGTCCTGTTTTCGGTGCAAGTTCCTTTATTTGCCCAGGACGAACCACAGTTCACTCAGTACATGTTAAACCCTCTACAATTTAATCCGGCAGCAGCCGGCAATGAACAGGCAATAGTAACTACTTTAGATGCCCGCAACCAGTGGGTGGGTATACCCGGAGCCCCACAAACCCAATCTTTAACTTCACATATGCCTATTTATAAAATTTCCAGTGGCATTGGGCTTAGTATTTTAAATGATGTAGCCGGGCAACAGACCACTACAGGGGCTACCTTTTCATATGCCTACCGGAAACAGTTTAAAGAATCCTCGCTGAGTTTTGGAATTTATGGTGGTGTAGTACAAAGAACCCTCGATGGAAGTAAGCTCAGGGCTCCTGACGGAAGTTATCAGGATGGCAATGTAGATCACAATGATGACCATATTCCTGTTACCCTTGAGTCGTCAGTTATTCCTGATGCTGGCGCAGGTATCTGGTTTAAGGGTGAAAACCTTTATTTTGGTGCATCCGGGGAACATTTGTTAAACAACTATTTTTCCTTTAATACGTCTGTAAATACATCAACAATACAATATAATCCTGCAGGTTACGTTACAGTGGGGTATAAAATTTCAATAGGAGACAATTTTGGGGTAACTCCCAGCGTTCTTTATAAGACAGACCTCACCGAAAGTATGGTAGATGTCAATACAATTATTGATTATAAAGACAATATATTTGTGGCATCATCGTTAAGAAGCTACCTAAATGAACAAACCGACGCAGTAGCACTTATTGGCGGGTGGAATATTTCAAAAAAGTTAGGTATCAGTTATAGTTATGATATCACACTTTCTAGCCTAAAAACAGTAAGCGCTGGTTCCCATGAAATAGTTTTACGTTACAAGATCTTTGTAGAAAAGCCTAGAGCTGGCAAAGAGATTAACAACCTGAGATACCTTTATTATTGAACAGGAATTTGTGTTTATCAGGAAAGTTATTAATTTTTGCCGGAAATTTGAAAGTAGTGTGACCCGTAAAGTTCACACTGCACAAGGAATTATTTATTAAAAAACCAGTATTTTTACCCGGATTGTTTTTGAACATCGCATCAAGTATGAATAGAAAACTACCATTAGCCGCAGTAATTATCACCACTGCATTTGCTATTTCAGGATGTAGCAAATCATCTTGGGATGATTATAGGGGGCAATTACTCGGAATTCAGGACAGGCCAGAATGGGAACCCATTAACCCTTATGGAATGGTTTATATTCCATCAGGTACATTACACATTGGCCAAAGCGATCAAGATGTGAACAACTCACTCTGGCAGCGCTCAAAGTCCATCTCTATCCAAGGATTTTACATGGATGACGCCGAAATTTCCAATAATGAATATCGCCAGTTTGTATTTTGGGTAAGAGACTCCATCGCCCATGTTCTGGCAGGATTATACCTTGAACCTGAAGAAGGTCAGGAGAAAACAGAACAACCACTTATTGACTGGTCAATAGAAGTAGATTGGCAAGATGAGGAATACAAAGCCAAGCTTGAAGAAATGCTAATGCCGCCAGGCGAAAGTATGTGGTATAGAACAGTTGACCCACTTAGGTTAACATATACTTACTATTGGATTCACTGGAAAGATGCGGCTAGCAAGGTGCTGAACCCTGAAAGAGACAAATATGCAAGCGATTTCAGAGATGAAAGAACTGTAAGGGTTTATCCTGATACGTTATGTTGGGTTCATGATTATAGTTATTCATATAATGAACCAATGACTCGCCAGTATTTTCATCACCCGGCTTTTGATGAATACCCGGTAGTAGGCGTAAACTGGCATCAGGCCACAGCATTTAATCATTGGAGAACAAGATTCTGGAACTGGTGGAGAATTCAGCATGAAGAAGTGATTGTTGATGATTTTCGCCTACCTACTGAAAGCGAATGGGAATATGCAGCACGGGGCGGAAGGGATCAGGTGCCTTACCCATGGGGAGGTCCTTATGTACGTAATACAAAAGGTTGTTTCCTGGCAAACTTTAAACCCGGCAGAGGAAACTACCCTGAAGACGGAGGTTATTATACTGTAAACATTTACTCATACGCACCAAACGATTATGGCTTGTACAATATGGCCGGAAACGTTGCAGAATGGACATCTACTGCATTTTACGAAAATGCCTATATGTTTATTCATGATCAAAACCCGGATATAAGATATGATGCAGAAGACAGCGACCTGCCAGCACTGAAACGCAAAACAGTGAGAGGTGGATCTTGGAAAGATGTGAGTTATTATATTCAAACGGGTAGCCGCCATTGGGATTACCAGGATACTTCCAAGTGTTACATTGGTTTCCGAAGTGTGATGCCATTCCTGGGTAGGTCAATGAGTGATTTCTAAAAATATTTTGCAGCCGATACAATAAATAACTAAAGATTTTCGTTGAACAGCACTTTTTAACCCTCAACGAAGTATAAAAGAGTTCGAATTAACAATCAATTTTAACTAAAAAACAAGTAAAAAAACATGTCAGCATTTTTCGAAACCGATCGGTTTAAGTACATCAAAAACTTAGTAATCGGAGCAGGTGCCTCTATTGTGTTAATAGGCGCCCTGTTTAAAATCCTGCATTTACCCGGAGCAGACCAGATGCTCATGGTAGGTATGTTAACTGAAGCATTTCTTTTCCTCATGTTAGGAATTATACCTCCTCATAGAGATTATTACTGGGAGAAGATTTACCCGGATCTTCATGTTTCACCCGAAGTGGAAGAAGCAAAATCAGGGAAAAAAGTACATAAACTGGAACCTAAAGAAAGTGTTACCAAACAATTGGACAAGATGCTTGAAGAAAGCAAAGTAGAACCGGTAATGATTGAACGCCTTGGTGATAACCTGAAAAAGTTAGGCGAGAATATTGAAAAACTTTCGAATGTGCAGGATGCAGCATTGAATACAAATGAATATGCTTCAAACATTAAAACTGCCTCAGTTGCAGTCACTGAAATGAGAGAAGCCTATCATAATGCAGCTAACGCAATGGCACAAATAACTGCTTCATCAATAGATACAACGAAATATCATGAACAGGTGCAGATGGTAACCAAAAACCTCAGCCAGTTGAATGCAATCTATGAACTGGAGTTACAGGATACCAATAATCACCTGAAAGCAATGAATCGTTTCTACGGAAGCCTGAATTCAGCAATGGACAACCTGAATGAATCACTCACAGATACACAGAAGTATCGTGAAGAGATCGGTCAGTTGTCAAGTAACCTTTCAGCATTGAACAGGGTTTACGGAAACATGCTTTCAGCAATGAGTATGGGTGCAAGACAATAATTTCTTTTAGAACAAGATCATTAAACAAATAAAAAGGAAAATATATGTCTATACCTAAGGAACCCCGCCAGCTCATGATCAACCTCATGTACCTGGTACTTACAGCACTACTTGCATTAAACGTTTCAGCTGAAATATTAAATGCGTTTAATCTTGTAAATACAGGTATTACGAGCAGTAACGAAATACTTACTGAAAAAACCAACCAGCTTGTTGCTAGTATTGAGAAAACTGCTTCTAAAGACCAACGGGATAAAACAATTGAGGTTCTTAATAAATCAAAAGAAGCACAGCAAACAAGTAAAGATTTTGTAGATTATGTAGAGGGGCTTAAGGCACATATAGCCGAACTAGCTGATGGATGGGTTCAGGAAGAAGGATCTGACAAAAAGCTAAAAACGGAAGGCGAAATGGAGGATGTAAGTCATTACATGCTTAAGGAAGGAAAGGCTGATGAACTCAAGACAAAGATTGAAGATATGCGCACTAAGTTTCTTGCAATGGCAGGACCTGATTCAGGGATAGAAATACCACTCAAGGTTTCGGCAGTACCTGATGGCTCGAAGAAAGAATGGGCTGAATATAATTTTGACAGAGTGCCTGCAATTGCTGTAATTACTATTCTCACAAAATTGCAACAGGATGCAAAAAGTTCTGAGAACGCTATAGTACAATTCCTTGCAGATCAAATCTATATTGAGGACATAAAAGTTGATAAAATGGCGGCAAAAGTAGTAGCACCTACTTCTTATGTGAAAAGAGGCAATGAATATATTGCTGACATATTTGTTGCTGCAACCTCTAAGCAGGTAAATCCTAAAGTTTATCTTGGATCGTTTACTTCTGCTATACAAAAGGATGAGAACGGAGAATTCAATATAATTGAAGGAACAAGCGTTCCCCTAAACGGTGCCAATGAGATACAGGTAGTTGATGGTATGGGTAAAATAAAAGAAACAGCTGGCGCTTCTGAAAGAAAATACCAGGGTGTAATTGCTGTCCCTAAACCCAACGAAGAAGGTGCATTTAAGTATTACCCATTTGAAGGCGGATATGAAACCTTTGAGGTAGGAGAAGCTGTTGTTTCACCAACTGCCATGAACGTTTTGTATGTTGGAGTAGATAACCCGATTAAAATTTCAGTTCCGGGCTTTACATCTGATAAAGTAAATGCTTCGGGCTGTAACATTAAAAAAGTAAAGGGAGAAGAATATACTGCTAACCCGACAAATACAGGTGGCGATGAAAAGATTAACGTTTCTGTAAATACACCAGAAGGTGTAAAGAATTATTCTACATCTTTCAGAGTTCGTCGTATCCCTGACCCTTATGCATATGTGAGTTCCTCAAAAGGAGGTACTCTTAAAGTAGCAGAGTTTAAAGCAGCAAGCAGGATTGACGCAAAAAATCTTGATTTCGTTTTTCAAATACCCTATTCAGTAGCAGGTTTTGAAATGGTATATGCGCCTAAATCTGGCGGCGGTGTGGTTTCTGACTATTCAAATGGACCCGGATTCAGCAACCTGATGCAGGATATACAGAAAAAAGCTAAAGCGGGAGACACCATTGTATTGCCAGTAGTTAAAGTGCGAATGCCTGATGGCACAACCCGTTCAGTAAGTACATCATTTAAGTTGATATAAATTTCAGAATATGAAACTATCACTTTTTGTTTTATTATTATGCACCTTGTTTAGTTCTTCAGTGTTTGCCCAGGTGGCTACTGAAGAAAAAAGAGATGGAGCTTATGATCGTGAGCTTATCGAAACAAGGGAAGTATTACCTTATGATCATATCCGGGAAGCGGATGTGTTCTGGGAAATGCGAGTATGGCGAGTATTGGATTTCAGGGAAAAAATGAACCTGCCCTTTACTTGGCCAAAGCAACCTTTTATGGATCAGATCTATAAATTGGTAATTGATGGCGAGGTGATAGCTTACAGTCCTTTATATGATGATTTTAAAACAGAAAATGCTTTCACTGTTGAAGAAGTGAAAAATAAATTTAACAGGATTGACACAATTTACCTGTTCAATGAAGAAACCTACGAAGAGGAGATTAAAATTGTTCCTACAGAATTCAACTATCAGGAAGTTAAAAAACTAAAGATTAAAGAAGACTGGGTATTTGATGAAGAAACTTCCATGCTTGTAGTTCGCATTATCGGAATATCGCCTGTTAAAGAAAGGATTGACCCTACTACCGGTGAGCCAATTGGTGAGGAAGACATGTTTTGGGTTTATTATCCTGACTTGCGCCAGCATCTTATCCGTATAGAGGTTTTCAATACGGAGAACAGCGCAAGGTACTTCACATTTGATGATATATTTGAAAATAGGTTTTTCAGTAGTTATATAATCAAAGAAGACAATGTGTACGACAGGTTTATTAACTCTTATGCCGCAGGTATTGACCAGGTACTGGAAAGTGATAAAATCAAGAATGACATTTTTGAGTTTGAACACGAACTCTGGGAGTTTTAGAAGAATATTTTTATAATCATGTAAATAGCCTTGCAAAAATTGCAGGGCTATTTTGTTTTTGAAAAATGCTCAACAACCAGTTTTGCTTTTGCCTTGCCGATTACTTTTTCAATCTCTTGCGGGGGAGCTTCTTTAATTTTTTTTACTGATCGGAATTCGGCGAGTAATTTTTTCTGCAGGGTTTCGCCAATACCTTTTATGTTTTGAAGTTCAGAATTGATGGCAGACTTACTTCTTTTCAGGCGATGAAAAGTGATGGCAAACCTGTGTGCTTCATCCCGCAATTGCTGGATCACTTTCAGGCTTTCGCTTTTTTTACTGATGTACAAAGGGAGAGGATCTTCCGGAAAATAAATTTCTTCCAGCCGTTTTGCTATAGAACAAATTGCCACCCGGCCATAGATATTCAGTTCTTTCAGCGCCTGCACTGCAGCGCCCAATTGGCCTTTGCCGCCGTCAACCACTATGAGTTGAGGCAGGGGCGAAGCTTCATCTATCAGCCTCCTGTACCTTCTGCTAACTATTTCAAACATGCTGCTGAAATCATCAGGCCCGGTTACTGTTTTAATATTGAAATGCCTGTAATCTTTTTTGCTTGGCTTTGCATTCCGGAAACAAACCATGCTGGCAACGGGATTTGTGCCCTGTATGTTTGAGTTATCGAAACATTCAATATGATGCGGCAATTCCTTCAGCTTAAAATCCTGACGGAGTGTTTCAAGGATGCGGATATTCTTGTTTTTTGCATCCCGTTTTTCTTTTCCTGCCATCTTTTCTTCCCTCACATACATTGCATTTTTCAGCGCAAGGTCAAGCAGCTTTTTTTTGTCACCGGCCAAAGGAACAGTCTGCACAATGGTTTCATCACTCAATTCGGTTTTCAGAGGAACAATGATCTCCTTGCTATCACTCTGAAACTGCAGGCGGAGTTCTGTGATGGCGATCCCCAAAAGTTCTTCGGGTGTTTCATCCAGTTTTTTAGAAAGCACAAGAGTTTTTGATTGAGTAATCATGCCCTGCATCACTTTCAGGTAGCCTATCACAGCAAATGTTTCAGTATCAGTAAAGGCAAACACATCAACATTGTCAATATTGATATTCACTACTGTGCTACGCCCCTGGTAATCTTCAATAACTTCCAACTTTTTCCTGATCTCTTCCGCCTTTTCAAATTCCAATTGCGAAACATGCGCCTGTATTTTTTCTTTGAACCTGTTTTTTACAAGGCTCATGTTGCCTTTCAGAATGTGAACTATGCTATGCACATTTTCCATGTATTCCGGCTCGGTCATCAACCCTTCGCAGGGCCCCTTACAGTTGCCAAGATGATATTCCAGGCATACTTTGAATTTATGATTGCGGATGTTTTGTTCTGAGAGAACGTAATTACATGTCCTGATAGGAAAGATGGATTTAATGAAATCAAAAATGGATTTTACTTTTCCTTTAGAGGTGAAGGGCCCCAGGTACGTTGAGCCATCTTCAATCCTTTTCCGTGTAAAAAATATCCTCGGGAACCGTTCATTCTTCACAACGATGAAAGGATAGGTTTTCCCGTCTTTCAGGTTTACATTATAGCGGGGCTGGTGTTTTTTTATGAGTGTGTTTTCCAGCAGGAATGCATCCTGCTCAGAGTTGGTGATCGTAAACTCTATCTTTTCAATTTTGCGTACCAGCAGCTTTATCCTTGCGCTGTGATCCTGTTTCTGGAAATAACTGCTTACTCTTTTTTTCAGGTGTTTCGCTTTGCCGACATAAACTATCTTTCCCTCTTTATCATAATAGCGATACACTCCAGGCTTTGCCGGCAGGGTGATCTCTATGCTGTTGAATTGCTCAAGTGTCATGAATCCGGCTGTAAAGATAACGATGTGGATGCATGGGGTTTGCAGGCTGGAAGAGCAACAAAGGCAGAGCTATTTGCTTTTATGCTCTCCGTAAAATTTTTTCCATTTTTCTCCCTTTTGCTAACTCGTCCACCAATTTGTCTAAATACCTGGCCTGCCTGGTTAATGGGGTTTTAATTTCTTCTATCCTATAACCGCAAATTACTCCTGTAATGAGGGTAGCGTTAGGGTTCAATTTCGCTTGCTTAAAGAATGTTTCAAAAGTTACTTTCTCTTCAATGAGTTTTTGCAGTTTCTTTTCGTCAAAACCGGTCAGCCACTTTATTACCTTATGCAATTCTTCCACTGTTCTGCCTTTGCTTAGAATTTTCGTAACGTAATGTGGATATACGGACGCAAAAATCAGTTTTGCTATTCTTGCATCATGTTCGGGTGTTGTTGTCATACCCTCTCATTTAATTTCAGGTTAGTTTATAAATAAATTCTTCGATCTCCGCTTGCCGTGCATTTGCAAAACCTTTGTCAGCGCCAATTTTTACAAACCCGCACTTTTCTAAAACTTTTTGAGAACCAAAATTGTCAAACGCAACCCGCCCAAAAATTGGCCTGCTAGTTTCAAGGGTAAGAAAGTCAGCAAGTGCTTGTGTCGCAATCCCAAGCCCCCAATATTTTCTGTCAATCCAGTAGGTAATTTCCGCATAGCCTTCCATAACAAATTTCGCAATACTTCCCACAATAATGTTGTCACTAACAATTGTCTGGTTATTTACAGTTGGGTCACCCAGCAACTTCATGTATTTGTTTAAGTATGCAACTTTGTCGGCCGGGTCTTTTGGCATAAATGCAGCTAAGAAACCTGCTTCTTTGTCAAGCTGAAATTGAAACAAATATTCCAAATCTGAAACTACTGTTCGTCTGAGTTTTATGTTACGTTTGGTGTTCAAACTGTAAAGATAAAAATGAGGATGCAAGGATTTTTTTGGTATTATGAAAGCAGGATTGGATTAGATAAATACTGGGATTTGAGGAACCTGTGAGTACAATTAGAGTAGCAACATATTGAGTACCGGCCAAATATCTTGAAATGAAGGGACTGATGAGATAGAATTTTACATTCTAATCTTTAACTGCTTCTCCCCATCACTCATCATACCCTTCCATGATGTCTTCATACACATTTTCATCAGCGGCGGCATATTTTGAGCAATCTACCTCAATGGTTTTTTCGCCTGAGAAGTCAGGAAATTTGGCAGAAGCATCAATACCGAGGCTTTTATCATTATATACTTTGCGCATGAAAAGCCCGTAAATTGGTAAAGCCATGTTAGCACCCTGCCCGAGAGAAGTAGAACGAAAATGTACTACCGGATCATCGGCACCCACCCAAACACCGCACACAAGTTGAGGCGCAATACCCATGAACCAGCCGTCAGTATTTTCCTGTGTTGTGCCTGTTTTGCCGGCTATTTCGCTGGTGATGCCGCCGTACTCACTGCGCCTGAGGCGTTGGCCGGTTCCGTTGTTGATCACATATTTCATCATATTCAGCATCACACCGGCCACTTCTTCCCGCATCACTTCTACTTTTTTTGCGGGAAATTCTGCGATGATGTTCCCGTTTTTATCTTCAATTCTTGAAACAAAAACGGGACGTACAGCAACTCCCTTGTTTGCAAAAGCTGTGTAAGCCGCCGTCATTTCAAACACTGAAATATCAGTTGTGCCAAGGCAGATAGAAGGCTTGAAAGGGATCTCACTTTCAATACCCATGTTTTGTGCAAGGTCAATAACTGGTTGTATCCCTGTTTCTTTCAGAAGGTAGGCTGTTATTGTGTTTATAGATTTTCCCAAACCCATGCTGAGGGTTAACATGCCCCCGTAACTGCCGTCTGAGTTCTTGGGTGTCCAGTCGCTTACAAGCCCCCATTTGCCGCCCCGTTCAAAAGTAACTGGCAGGTTAGGAACTTGCTGGCAGGGCGAAAAACCTTTGTCAGTAATTGCTGCTGTGTACACAAAGGGTTTGAATGTGGAGCCCACCTGGCGTTTTACTGATGGATTAACATGATCAAACTGAAAATACCTGAGATCAACACCGCCTACCCATGCTTTTATTTCACCGCTTTTAGGATCTATGGCAAGAAATCCGGGGTGCAATATTTTTTTAACATACTTGATGGAATCATAGGGGCTTATTGTTGTATCAAGGTCATGAGATTTATTTTTCCAGGTGAACAAGGTCATTTTAATGGGAGTGTTAAAGTTTTCCTCTATTTCCTTTTCACTCATATTCTGATCTTTCAAACTTTTGTAACGGTTGCTTTGCTTCATTGCATCTTCAATCAACTCCGGTTGAGTTCTTCCCTTGTATGGATAATTCCAGGGTTCATATTTATTTCCTTTCCAGTGTCCGTCAAAAGTTTTTTGAAGTTTCGTTAACCATTCAGCACTTGCCTGCTCTGCATATTTTTGCATGGTAGCATCCAGTGTTGTATGCACTTTCAGCCCGTCCCTGTATATGTCCCATTTTGTTCCGTCGGGTTTCGGGTTGTCCTCACACCAGTCTCTTAGCCAAAGCCTCAGGT
>JBJXHH010000086.1:0-7586 GCA_046160675.1 Chitinophagales bacterium | reverse complement strand
GTTCCTCTCAATGTGAGGGAATCAATATAACTACCAGTTGAAAAAACGTAAGTGAAATTTTCAAGCACATTTCCCTCAGTTATATCTTTTATGCTTTCGCCAAAGTTGATAGTATACGTTGTAGAATTCCTTAAGACAGAATTGAGTTTGATGACAAGTTTTTTCCCTTTTACTTTTATATCAGGTGTCTTCTCCATCGGCGGTGATATCACCACCTGATTAAAAACATCCGTAGCTTGAAAGTATTCATTGAACTCAACAACAATTTCATCAGCAGAAAAGAAGGTTGAAAAATTCTCCGGAGTAAATTTTTCAGGTGTTGGTGGAATTTCATCTTTTGTCCCGCCTGAAGGAGTTACCTGGTTAGCACAGCCTATTGCTAAAATGAGAGAAATAGATAGAATGTAAACCGAAAAATACTTCTGCATCACCTACCAATATAAACCATCAAAACTGAAATATCTGAAGGAGAAACACCGCTGATGCGGCTTGCTTGCCCCAATGTTTTTGGACGCACCTTACTCAGTTTCTCTTTTGCTTCACTGGAGAGGGAATGCATGAGTGTATAATTGATACTGTCATGGATAAGAATATCTTCCAGCCGGTGCATTTTATCTACTAGTTCTTTTTCCTTTTCAATATATCCGGCATACTTAACATGAATCTCTGCCTGTTCAAGATATTCTTCCGGAAACTTGTTAAGAAAATCGACCATATCTGAATTAATTGATTGAAAATCAATAAGTTGAATTTGAGGGCGGCTGAGAAGTTGGCTAAGTTTTGTCTTTTGCCGGATTGGTGACGATCCTTTATTCTCAAGAACAGGATTTATTGTCTCGGGCTCGGCAGAGGTTGTTTGTAGGAATTCTATCAACTTGTTAGTTGCTGTTATTTTTTCGTTCACCTTTTGCATACGTTCATCACTTGCTAATCCGATTTTATGAGAGAGTTCTGTAAGTCGTATATCAGCATTATCTTGTCTGAGCAAGACACGGTATTCTGCCCTGGAGGTGAACATCCTGTAAGGCTCTTCTGTGCCTTTGTTTATAAGATCATCAATCAATACCCCTATATACCCTTGAGATCTGTCAATCAAAAAAGGTTCTTTTTCATAAACTGCAAGGTGGGCATTTATTCCAGCCATCAAGCCCTGGCAGGCTGCTTCTTCGTAGCCAGTGGTTCCGTTTATTTGCCCGGCAAAAAATAGGTTCTTTATAAGTTTTGTTTCTAATGAGTGGTGAAGCTGGGTAGGCGGGAAATAATCATATTCAATGGCATATCCGGGTCTGAACATGCGAACGTTCTCAAACCCTTTTATTTTTTTTAAGGCTTTGTATTGAACATTTTCAGGCAGAGAAGTAGAAAATCCGTTTACATACACCTCAATTGTATCCCAGCCTTCAGGCTCTACAAAAATCTGATGACGGTCTTTTGATGAAAACCTATCGATTTTATCTTCAATGGAAGGACAATACCTTGGGCCCATGCCCTTAATTCGCCCGCTGAACATAGGTGAATCGTCAAAACCCTGACGTAGCTCATTGTGTACTTCTGAAGAAGTGTAAGTGATATGACAGCTCCTTTGTTTTGTAAGCTTTGGAGTATCTGTAAAAGAAAATTTACCGGGAGCATCATCGCCGGCCTGTTCTTCCATAAGGGTGTAATCAAGGCTTCTGCCATCAACCCTTGGAGGGGTTCCCGTTTTCATACGACCGCTCTCAAACCCAAGCCCACTGAGCTGTTCGGTGATTCCTGTTGCAGCATTTTCTGCAACCCTCCCCCCGCCAAATTGTTTTTGCCCTACATGAATGATCCCGTTCAGAAATGTTCCGTTTGTAAGAACCACAGCCTTTCCAATTATTTCAATTCCCATCCCAGTTTTTACCCCCACAACCCTCCCATCCTTTATTAATAAGCTCGAGACCATGTCTTGCCAAAAGTCTACATTCCTTGTTCTTTCCAACATCAGCCGCCATTCTTGGGCAAAAAGCATCCTATCGCTTTGAACCCTGGGGCTCCACATGGCAGGGCCCTTAGACCTGTTTAACATGCGAAACTGAATGGCTGTTTTATCTGAAACAATTCCGGAATAGCCCCCTAAAGCGTCTATTTCCCTCACTATCTGGCCTTTTGCAACACCTCCCATTGCTGGGTTACAGCTCATTTGAGCAATCGTTTGCATGTTCATTGTTATCAGCAATACAGAAGAACCCATATTAGCCGCCGCCGCAGCGGCCTCACATCCGGCATGCCCGGCCCCTATTACTATTACATCATATTTTTTGAACATCCTTATGCAAAGTTACTATCCCTGAAAATATAAAGGTGTTTCACATGAAACACCCGGTTAAAATTTATTATTGTTTCATGTGAAACATCAAATATATTCATACTGCCGAAGTGCTGAGTTTTCCTCTGAGGTCATTTTTTTCTTGGAAGATTCTGTTTTATCATCAAACCCCAAAAGGTGAAGAATGCCGTGGATCATAACCCGTCGAAGCTCCTCATCAACAGAGGTAGAAAATTTTTTTGCATTTTCAGTAACCCTTTGAATACTAATGAAAATGTCGCCATTTATAAGGTGCCCCGTATTGTAGTTAAAGGTGATGATGTCTGTGAGAGAGGTATGATGCAGGTATTGTTTGTTGAGTATAGATAGATAGGCGTCATCACAGAAAATATAACTGATTTCCCCTGGAAACTGACCATGAGAGTTAATAACATGTTCTATCCAGAGGCTTGTTTTTTTGGGATTTTTGAGAGTGAAGGATTTCAGAAGGTTTGTGAACTGAATTCTATCCTTCATACTTTGAATTGAATTTCAACAATGCTGCCGTCATTTGAGAAGATTACCATATCAGCAAGGTTTTTCATCAGGAAAACGCCCCTACCACCAGTATTTTCGATATTTTCCGGAGAAGTAGGGTCAGGGAGGTTATTGTAGTCAAAACCCCTACCTTCATCTTTTACAATACATGTTACCAGGTTCTTTTGCTTTGAAAGATTGATATAAACTCTTTTACTCTCATCAGATTTATTGCCGTGTAATATGGCATTATTTACTGCTTCAGTAATTGCCACCAACATATTTCCATATACATCATCTCCAATAGCATGACTACAGCGGAAATCTTCTATAAAAGATTCAATGACAGTAATATTGTTGAGATTCGATTTAAGCTCCAACACCTTCAAAGTAGAATTGTCAGTATCATTTATTCTTGTCACTCAATACTGATTGACCTAAAGTAGTCTTCTACTAAATTTTTGTAAAAAGGTTTCAAATCAGGTGAGACAGTTTTATATAAATCAAGTTCTGCGTTGCGTTTTCTTATATATTCTTCAATAATAGGAGGTAAATCACGAGAAACTTCCTTTGCAGCATTGCTTTGGCGCTCATTATCAGTTTTGCGCTGGCGCTCAGAATCAGCGGCTTCTAACAGTCTCGTTAAAATATCTTGCTGACGTCTAAGAGTTTCGTCAGTAAGATTTTTGTTTACAATATCCTCTTCCGTTTTGTTCATTTTATCCGCAATCTGTTGAAGTTGTTTTGCAAGCTTAGCATCCTCAGTATTGCCACCTCCCAGCTCCTGAGCCATTTTTTGCAAGGCATCCCGAATAGCAGCTTGTTTTGCGGCCATTTCGGCTAATTGCTGGCTCATGCCTTCTTTATTACCTTTCTCCTTACCGTTGGGCATATCGCCCTTCATCTTCTGCAATTGCTCGTTCAATTGCTTTTGCATTTCACCCATGGATGGAAGCTCAGAATTACCGCCGGGTTTTTGGCACATCTGGGAACCGGGCATACTTTGAGCCATCTGCTGTTGCATTTGCTGCATCACCTCATCCAGCAACAGAGCCAGGTTGTTATAACTTGTCATGGTGAGTTGCTGATACATGTTTGCCTTAGATGTGGAACGTTCGGCCATGTTATCAATGCTTCTGTCAAGATTTTCTTTTACCAAACCCATCTCCCGGGTAATAGTGGAACTGATTTGAAAAACTCTTTTGGCCAGGGCATACAAACTATCTTCTACTATCTTGTTATCCTCCCGAATCTTCTGTTGCAGCGCCATGAGGTCCACATACTTGGGATTATTTGTTTTAGTGTCTTTGAGCTCATCCATTAGATCTTCCTGATCTACAGAGAGTTTTATTAAGTTATCCAGCAATTGCCTGAGAGCATTCATATCTTCCTGCTGTTGTTGCATTTGCTGCTGGCTCATTTGATTTTGCATGTTCTGAGCCATCTTCTTCATTTTCTGAGAAGCATTTTTCTGGCTTTGTGAGGCTTGTTTTTTCTGGTTCTGCTGAAGCTGCTCTGATGCCTTTTGCTGTTCCTGCTCCACCTGTTGCTCGCTTTGTTCTGTATTTTCCAGGTCTTTCGGGCTTTCAAGCTCCTGGTTCATTTCCTGCATTTTCTCCAAGTCTTTCTGAATCTCGTCAAACTTTTTGCTTATAAAGTCCTGATTATCAATATTTTGCTTTTGTTCAGACTGTTTATCTTCTGTTTGTTCACCTGCTTTTTGTTGTTCTTCAGCAAGCTCATTTAGCTTGTCAATGGTTTCCTGCATCTTTTGCTCCATCTCCATCTGCTTAAATAATTCAAGCATGCGGTCAAGTTCTTTTTCCAGTTGTTCATTGTTCATGTTCATCTCATCCATTTTTTCCAGAGATTGTTCTTTGTTCAATTCATCAAGCAGCTTTTGAATTTCTTCATAAAGTTTTTTCATCTCTTCAGTCAGTAACTCATCAAACATTTTTTCCAACTGTTCCTGTTTCTCTAAAATCTTTTCATCTGGCTGGATGTATTCTTTCTGCATGGAAAGGTTTTTATCAAATTCCTTTTTTAGATCTTCAATTTGCTGCTGTGCATTTTGCTGGCGTTCCATCAGGTTTTCAATTTTCTTTTTATCATTCCAGTTCAATTCTTTCTTCTCAAGAAATTTGTTTTCCATCTCTTCCGTTTCTTTCCTGATATCACCTAATTCATCCAACACATCCTCCAGTGATTTTTTTATTTTCTCATTACTATCATCTTTTATTTTTTCAAGTTCTTCTTTTGTAGGAACAATGTATTGAAGTGTGGATGAACGAGTGGATTTACTTCCATGCACACCGTCATTGTCCCAAACTTCAAAATAATAAGTTACCCTGTCGCCGGGTTGCAAGGCGTATTGATGCAAATCAAAGGCATAGTTAAATGGATTTTTTAAAGCGGCGTTGAGAAAAGAAATTCTTTCATCACCTTCTTTCTTTGAAAATGTATTTCCCTTGGCATCTGTCCCTTCCAGCAGGTAATGAAATTGCAAGTTCTTAAAACCGTAGTCATCTTGTATTTCGCCGGCGAAGAATAAATATTTATCATCCGTGCTGTCAGTAAACTGTTGCACATTTATTTGCGGATATGCATCTGGAATAACAGCGATGGAGTATTGAATCGTATCCTTGCCTGAGATTTTTTTGTTTGCTATGCTAATCCTGTAAATGGCATTATTAAAAATATTTTTTTGAAAAGAAAACACATTCTCACCGGTTCTTTCGGCAGCTATCTTTTCCCCCGGAAAAGCAATATCTATCACCTCAGTATTTTCAGTATTAAATAACCAGCTAACGGCTGTACCCTCAGGAATAACAAGGTCTCCGGCGTTTTTAATTGTTTCATTTTGCTTACGGGTATATGACGGGTATTTCAACTTCACATCAAAGTTTACTATTGCCGGCTTGGGGATAATTTCCAGTAAATATTCTTTGCTATCGTAACCATTTGCCTCGAGCTGGAATTTTGTATCAGCGGGTACTTTGTTGAAGATAAAAGAAAATGCATCATCAGATTTTTTTATCATAGCATAACTGCCGGAATTTGTTTTTACTGTTACAGAATTAGGTAGCGCCTCTCCGGTAATTTTTACGATTACTTCGTAATCTTCATATTGCAGAACTTCTAACATTTCATTTTCAACTACAAATTGAAACGGGGCTTGTTTTTCAAAATAAGTGTTGTTTCTCAACAGTCGGTAATTACTTTCCTGCAAGATGTTAGGAGCTGCAAATACAATAAAAATGAAAACTCCCAACGGTGGCAGGGCATACTTTAAATATTTCCTGTTTGTTTTGAGGTTAATGGCAAGTGTGAAAGGAACGGGCTTAATTTTTTCAATTTTTTGATTGATACTCGCTTCAATCAATTCTCTACTTGCAATGCTGTTTCCTGTTTCTTTCAATTGCAGAATGTTCAGCAACTTATCCTGGACTTCACTAAAATGTGTTCCGATAATTTTAGCTGCGGTATGATGGTCAATTTGTTTTCCGAGTTTGAAGTATTTCAAAATAGGATTCACAATCCAGAAAAGAATCAAGCTTCCACCACCAACAAGAAAACTATAAAAAAGAACTTTTCTTACGGCCGTGGAAAAATAAAATTTGTATTCAAGATAACTAAAGAGAAGATAAGCAGATAAAACAATGGCTGCAAAAAATAAAACCCCACGAATGATATTGTTCAGGTAATATTTCCTAGTAAACGCATCAAGCTTTTGCAGCAGGTATTGATAGTTATTTGATGATTCCATCATTCTGTTAGACAATATTAACGGGTTTTTCGTTTCCCGGGTATCCCTATAACGGAATTTAACTCCGCCTTGTTGCAAAAATTTTGATCTTTAACTAGATAGAGTGGGACGGTAATTTCCATAAAAAAACCCGCATGAGGATAATCGTGCGGGTTCAATAATTTAAAATTAATATTATTTCATCATTTCTAAGCCTACAGAGTCAGCAGCTTCCATCAAATCCTCAGCCTCAGTCATGATAGTGTCTACCATATCACCCATGCTTTCAACGGCATCTGACATAACATCTTCAGCACCACCCATAATGGTTTCCATGGAATAATCCACTTTCCATTTGCCATCTATTTTTTTGAGTGACATAGGCATTTCAAGCCCGTTTTCATCTATTGCCACCACAGAAGCCCCCTCGCCCTCAATTTTAGTTTTTTCTTTTACAATCTCGAACTTTACAACCATAGCACTGTCAGGAGTATTTTGAGAAAAACCTTTGATCATTTCAATAGTAGAAGCACTCTCTTCGGTGCTGAGCGATTTTGCTTTTTCCCATTCTTTTTTCATCAGGGCATTTACAAAATCAGTAGCAACGGCCTCTGGACCCGTTGAGCCTGAACAGGAAGCCATTAAAAGCATTGCACTCACGGCAATGCTGGATAACATTGTTTTTTTCATTCTTTTTTAAGTTTTAAATGCTTGTTTAAAGCGCCGTAAAGGTAGGGTATTTAAACCGTTTACCAGAATATATTTCAATTTTCCTCCCCTGCAGGAGAGGGCCTGAACTTGATCACTTTTTTCGTTTTGAACGAAGTATCACAAAAGTGAAAATCAACAGGAATCCCATTAAAAACGTTTGTAGATAAAACTCCGGTATATTGTTCTGCAATTTGCAAGAGCCCGGGATCTGTTTCCGAACCTTCTTCTGAAGCTATGCTGAAAATATATCGCCCATCTGTTTTGTCAATTTTTGCAGACACTTCTTTTTCACCGAAATACCCTTCATCAACCAAGAATTTTCCA
>JBJXHH010000085.1:0-9275 GCA_046160675.1 Chitinophagales bacterium | reverse complement strand
GCTTTATTGCGAAGGGCTGATGCAATGGGCTGTGAATTTATTGCAACAGGACATTATGCGCAGGTAAAACACAATGCAGATAATAACAGGTCTTATATTTCAAAAGGGAAAGATGAAAACAAAGATCAGAGTTATGTTCTCTGGGGTTTAAGCCAGGCATGTTTAAACAGAACACAATTCCCCCTAGGACATCTGCACAAAAAAGATATCAAACAAATGGCGAGAGACATGGGGTATGTTGAACTTGCAAACAAAAGCGAGAGTTATGAGATCTGTTTTGTGCCTGACAATGACTATCGAGGTTTTTTGAAAAGGAGGGTGGATGGATTGGAAGAAAAAGTTAACGGAGGATCTTTTGTTGACAAAGAAGGAAACATCCTTGGCAAACACAAAGGGTATCCGTTTTACACAATTGGGCAAAGAAGGGGCTTGGGCATTGCTTTGGGCGAACCTTACTTTGTTACTGAGATTGACCCTGATAAAAATGTAGTTGTTCTTGGACTTGAAGATGAATTGGAAAGAAACGGCATGTTTGTGCGCAATTTGAATATGCTGAAATATGATACCCTTGAAAACGGGTTTGATGCTTTAACCAAGATCCGTTATAAAACCCCAGGTGCTGAAAGTAAACTGTTTATGGAAGAAGGCTTAATGAGGGTAGAATTCAATTCTAAAGTTTCAGCTATCACTCCCGGACAAAGCGCTGTGTTTTATGAAGGCGATGATGTAATAGGCGGAGGGCATATTCTTTCCAGTTTTGATTTATGAAAGTTTTTCCGGTATTCTGGTATTGAATAAACAGAATGTGGCAATCTCTCCATCCCTTAATTCTTCACTAACTCATTGACTATCACCCTGTAAGGATTTCCACAATTTTGAAACCCACAATTTCCCCTGTGTTTCTATCTTAGCCGCCGTTTAAAATCAGATATGTTAGAACATCAGAATTGGAAACTTCCCTACACCCCTAACCCTGCATTCAGGAAAAAAGTGGCGTATTTCAGCATGGAGTTCGCAGTGCACCAGGCTTTGAAAATTTACAGTGGCGGGCTCGGTTTTCTTGCAGGAAGCCACATGCGCAGCGCCTATGATCTCAAACAGAATGTAATAGGTATCGGCATGCTCTGGCGTTTCGGGTATTACGACCAGGTGAGGGACGATCATGGATACATGGGTGTTCAGTTCCAGAAAAAATTTTATACCATACTTCAAAAAACAGATATTGCGTTTTCCATTTCCATTGATGGGGAAGAGGTGAAAGTGCAAACCTATTACCTGCCGCCGGATGTGTTTCATGCAGCACCACTTTTTTTGATGACAACAGACTTTCCTGAGAACAGCGATAAGGCCCGTGCGTATTCAAACAAGCTGTATGATAATTACCCGGAAAACAGGATAGCCCAGCATATTTTATTGGGAGTTGGTGGATCAAAGGTGGTGGAGAAACTGGGTGGGGTTGATGTATATCACATGAATGAGGGGCATGCTTTGCCGCTTTGTTTTTATCTCTTCTCCCAATCAAAGAATATTGATGAGGTAAGAAACAAAGTTGTTTTTACAACACATACACCTGAAAGAGCAGGGAACGAAGAGCAGAATATTGACTTCCTGCAACGCATGAATTTTTTCAGCGAGGTGCCAATGGAAATTGTGAGAAAGATCACACACACAGAAGGGGATACCCTGAGTTATACGCCTGCTGCATTATACATGAGCAAAATATCCAATGGTGTTTCAAAACTGCACGGAGTGGTTTCAAGGGAGATGTGGAAACAGCACAAAGGCACTTGCGAGATAACACATATCACAAATGCGCAGAACAAGAGATTCTGGGCCGATAAACAATATGACAGGGCATTTATAAACAGGGACACTGAGGAGATGGTGGTTCTGAAAAAGGAAATGAAGCGGGAGTTGTTTGAAGTAGTTGCAAATCAAACGGGAAAGATGTTTGACCCCAATGTGCTGACAATTGTTTGGGCGAGAAGATTTGCAAGCTATAAAAGGGCAAACCTTATTATGCGGAACAAAGAACGTTTCCTCACCATGCTCAACAATAAAAAATATCCGGTACAAATTATCTGGGCAGGGAAACCTTACCCCACAGATCATGGGGCTGTAAGTATGTTTAACGACCTGATCTCTTACACACACGGCAGGGATAACTGCGCTGTGTTGGTGGGTTATGAAATTTTGCTGAGTTACTTACTGAAACGGGGAGCAGACGTTTGGCTCAACACACCCCGTCGCCCGCATGAAGCAAGCGGCACAAGCGGCATGACAGCAGCCATGAACGGCGCACTGAATGTTTCCATCAGCGACGGATGGATACCTGAATTTGCGAAACACGGTGAGAACAGTTTTGTTACGCCCGTAGCTGATCATACAAAACTAACTATAGAAGAAATTGATAATTACGATCATGAGAACATTATGCAGGTGCTGGAGAAGGAAGTAATACCCTTGTATTATGAAGACAGGGCAAAATGGCAAAAGATTATTTCAAACAGCATGCATGATATCTATCCTTTCTTCGACAGCGACCGCATGGCGACAGAATATTATCAGAAGATATACAATGTAGAATATAATCCTGTAGAAAACCTCATCAAGTCTGCACTGGAAGGAGAGGAGTGAGGTAATCTTATGAGTAAGAATGCAGGTTGCTTTGTTCCTCACTTTGGCATCAAGATGTTGAGTTTACTACATACTCATCCTCGGTTCTGCAGAGGATACATTGTCAATTCGCTTGCTGGGTTTAATTTTCCACTGTTCTCAGTAATTTCCTTAAAACAATCTTAGGTAGTTCGGTGATTAAAGGCCATTTACCTGTATATACAAAAGCGCAAGTTTTAGTAAGTTTGAGAAAGGAACTACTACCTAAAACCAGCAGAATTCTGCGGGATTGGGGAAGGTTTTAGTAAGTTTGTTTCGCTGATCCCCTAGTTAGGCGATATTCTAATGACACACCGTAAATCCAAAATATTTCTCTCCCATACTTACATGGACAAAAATCCAGTTAAGTCAAGATTAATTTCTGACCTTAAAAGGATGAAGGACATAGTTCTTTGGAGTGCAGAAGACCAAATTGTTTCAGGCGACTTAATTTCTAAAAAGATTTCTGAAGCAATTAGTCAGTCTGATTATTTTTTGCAAATAGTATCCGACCGACAAGGTTCATGGGCAAATATTGAACTTGAACTTGCCTTTGCGAATGAGGTAACAAATCAAAATATAAAAGTTATCAAAGCAATTGTAAGTGGAGCAGTTGCTGGAGGACCTTTGCTTGGACAGGGAGCAAGAGGAGTTGCCATTAATTTTGCAACTAATTACGAGGAAGCGTTCAACTTTTTGTGGGACATTATAGAAGTTAACCCATCTGACAGTTTACTTAAATTTAATCTTGACACGTTTACTCAGACAGAGCCAATCATTATAGTTGCCAATGAAGTAAACGACAAACTTATTGACTATTTTTCAAAACACCCGAACGAATTGAAAACTATTGACAGAAGATTGTTTGAAGAATTCGTTGCAGAGTTATTTTTTGGCTTTGGCTATAAAGTTGAGCTGACACAAAAAACAAGAGATGGCGGTAGAGATATTATAGCCATTAAAAATAATGAGACTGAATTAAAATACCTAATTGAGTGCAAACGACCTGACCCAGGAAACAAAATTGGAGTTAGACCAGTCCGAGAACTACTTGGTGTTAAGCAAGACGAAAGGGCAACAAAAGCAATTCTTGCTACAACATCTTACTTTTCTAAAGACGCTTTACAACTATTTGAAAGAAATAAATGGGAACTTGAACCTAAAGATTTTGACGGCTTAACTGACTGGATAAAAATGTATAAACAGAAAAAGAACATCGCCTACCAAGGGATTTGCGATAGCGGGGGGGGGCCGTGCTTCGCAGACACATTTATGCAAGGTGGAAGCTCAGTTCTCCGAATGAAGTTTAGTGCTAAAACACCTCGCCATCGCAGACTCCCGAAACGTTATCACCAATCAACATTAAAAAATGACAACCGAACAGATTATTAATTGGGGAAAGGATAATCCAAAAAAGGTATTTCTGGTTGACTGTGTTGGGGCAATTTTATCAGCGTTTTTACTAGGGATCGTTTTAGTTCAACTGGAGAGAATTTTTGGAATTCCTAAACCCACTCTATACTTTCTTGCCACCTTACCTTGCCTTTTTGCAATGTATGATCTTTACTGTTACTTTAAAATTAGCAAAAAACCAGGGCTGTTCTTAAAAGGAATAGCTATTGCGAACCTTTTGTATGGAGTACTATCAATCGGACTTGCTATTTACCATTGCAATACAATAACGCAATGGGGTTGGGCATATATAATTGGTGAAATAATGATTGTAACTGCGATTGCTGTTTTTGAATGGAATGTTGCAAATAGATTAATGACAAAATATTCATTGTAAACCGATAACAAAAGATTTAATTTTTGCAAAAATGGTTCACCTATGTAAATGTGATGACAATTGTAGTAGGGCTTTTAGTTGCGTTTGCCGGCAATTCATTGTTTTTTGAACTGCATACTAGTTATACAAATCAAGTTTTCTTAAACGGGAATGAGTTGGAGCAATTCACACACTTGCAGGCAGGTTATGGAACTGTTATTATTGATTACAGAAACCTGGCTTCGGGCACTTATCAGTATTCATTGATTGTGGATGGCAAGATGCATGATATAAAACAAATAATCCTGGCAAAATAAGAACAGGGGTTTAAAACAAATCAGAGCGCAGCAAGGTGTTAACTTGCTGCGCTTTTTTATTATCTGTATCCAGCTGACATGATTATAATTTTCATACAATAAAAAGAGTAAATGTGAAAGAGTGCAAGAACTTCAGTACCCGCTTGCGGAAGTTTGCACCTTAAGTGCGGAAATGCGATATCAGCCGAACATTCTATTTATGTTTGTAGTCTGCGAAGAACAGGGGGAAATATTCCTCCCGGGAATTCAGAAACCGAAGGTGACGAGTACAACGCCTGTTAATTATGGAAACAAAAGTGGACTTAAACAAGTATAGCTATCTAAAACAATGCAAGAAAAGAATTTCAATATAAAAGGTTTAAATGACAAAGAAGTAATTCTTGCCAGAGAGAAATTTGGTCAAAACAAATTAGACTTCAAAAAAGAAAACAACTTCTTAGATACCGTAAAACGCATTGCCAAAGACCCCATGATAATTTTATTGTTGGCGGCTTCTACTATCTATTTTATTAGTGGCGAAACAGGAAACGGAGTTTTTTTGGTACTTGCCATTTTCTTCATTACTTCTATTTCGCTTTTTCAACATTCCAGAAGCAAAAATGCTTTAGAAAAGCTAAAAGATTTTTCACAACCTAGTTGTAAAGTAATTCGCAATGGAACGATTAATGAAATAAAAAGCGATGACATCGTAATTGGCGACAGTCTGATGGTAGAAGAAGGCGCTTCTATTACTGCAGACGGTACAATTATTCACTCAAACGACTTTTCAGTTAACGAATCGATACTTACTGGTGAATCACTTGCCGTTTTTAAGGATATTGAAAAGGAAGATAAATTTATATACAGCGGAACAACTGTAGCCAGTGGTTTAGCCATAGCGAAAATTACAGCTATTGGTAACGAGACCAGGCTAGGTAAAATCGGAATCAGCTTAGAAGAAATCAATGAAGAAAGAACTCCTTTAGAAAAGCAAATTAACAATTTTGTAAAAAGGATGGTTATAACCGGTGCAATTGTTTTTACAATTGTTTGGGTGCTTAATTACTTGCAGTCGCAAGATTTATTGAATAGCTTCTTAAAGTCGCTCACCTTAGCTATGAGTATTTTACCCGAGGAAATCCCAGTTGCCTTCACCACTTTTATGGCATTAGGTGCTTGGCGTTTAATGAAAATGGGCATTGTAGTAAAACAAATGAAAACAGTTGAGACCTTAGGTAGTGCTACTGTTATTTGTACCGATAAAACCGGAACCATTACGGAAAACAAAATGAGTTTAGCGAAACTATTTGTGCTCAAAAGTAATACAATCATTGGCCCGGAAAAGGAATTAAACAATGAGGAAAAAGAATTAATAGAATTAGCAATGTGGGCAAGTGAACCTATTCCCTTTGACCCAATGGAAGTGGCATTGCATGAAACCTACAAAGATGTAATGCTAGATGATGAACGGCCAAATTATAAACTCATACATGAATATCCGTTAGACGGCAAACCGCCCATGATGACACATATCTTTTCGGATAATAAAGGAAAAAAAATTATAGCAGCTAAAGGAGCTCCAGAAGCACTCATCAATGTATCAAATCTCACAAAATTTGAAAAAGAACAAATTTATTTAGCTATTCAACTTTTATCATCTAAAGGTTATAGAGTTTTAGGTGTTGGGGTTTCTAATTTTACAGGTGCTAACTATCCCGCAAATCAACAAGATTTAATTTTTCAATTTAAAGGAATCGTTTCTTTTTACGACCCCCCTAAAAAAAACATCAAAAGCGTAATGCATGATTTTTACAGAGCAGGAATTGATGTAAAAATTATTACCGGGGATAATGCAGCCACAACTGCTTCTATTGCAAAACAAATTGATTTTAGGGGTTACGAAAAATCTATTTCTGGAGATGAGTTGATGGAACTATCTGAAAAAGATTTACAAACCTGCGTAAGGGATACTGCCATTTTTACAAGGATGTTTCCTGAAGCCAAACTGAAGATAATTAACGCTTTAAAATCAAACCATCAAATAGTGGCAATGACTGGCGATGGCCTGAATGATGGTCCGGCATTGAAAGCAGCACATATTGGAATTGCGATGGGGAAAAAAGGAACAGAAATAGCAAAGCAAGCAGCATCACTGATTTTATTGGAAGACGATTTGTCTAAAATGGTGGATGCAATTGCCATGGGTAGAAAGATTTACACCAATCTTAAAAAAGCAATTCAATACATCATATCTATACACATACCAATCATTCTGACAGTTTTTATTCCTTTAGCTTTAGGATGGATTTATCCGAATATTTTCTCACCTGTTCACATCATATTTTTAGAAATAATAATGGGGCCAACTTGTTCTATCATTTATGAAAACGAACCCATGGAGGCAAATACAATGTTGCAAAAACCCAAGCCGCTAACAATAACTTTCTTTAATTGGAGCGAATTATCAGTAAGCATTCTTCAAGGATTGTTCATCACAGCTGGGACATTGTTTATATATCAATATTCAGTATTGCATGGCTATAATGAAGCTCTTACTCGTACAATGACTTTCACTGTATTAATTACAGCAAACATTTTTCTTACATTAATAAACCGGTCTTTTTATTATTCCATTTTCACGACATTAAAGTATAAAAACAACATGGTTCTATTAATCATTTTCATAACCATCGCCATTGTAGGTCTTATCCTTTACCTAAAACCATTGACAACATTTTTTGAGTTTAACACATTAAATGGATTGCAATTATTTACTTGCATTATCATAGGTTTTATTTCAGTAATATGGTTTGAAATAGTGAAACTCATGAAGAGAACAAAAACAAATTAAGACAGGATAGCCAGTATTAACAGTACATTGGTAGAAACAGCTGCTTAGTGCTTCGTATGAGGGTTTCGTAAAGTTGTTGAGCAGTTCTCTCCATTGGCCCAAGGTTACAACTTATGTCTTTGTGAAAATACTTTATGCATCAAGCAATCAATTCAAGAAGTTTCTGAGTTAAGAAACTCCCTTGATAGAATGTAAATTACATTTCATGTATGGAATATTTCATAAACCTTCATCTCTCCCACGAAATAAAAATCAAACACAATGAAGAAGCTTATCTATGTTATAACACTGCTGTTTTCTGCGCACACATTCGCACAAAACCAGCTCACAGTTCAAACCCAGCCCGACAAGGCAGTGGTTTTTCTCAACGGTGCTCAACTCTATCACAGCAAACAGGTACAACTTGCGGCCGGATTAAATGATGTGATTTTTGAAGGCATACCCAACTCTGTAGATGCAAACAGCCTGCAAGCAGGAGGTAAGGGGGTATTCACAATACTCGACATTCAGTATCGCATGCAGTACCCGGAGCCTGTTACTAACACAAACCCGCTGCCGGATGCTATTCAGAAAAAAATAAAACTGTTGCAGGACTCCATCAAAAACAAAAACTACGAGGTGACAGACGTAAACTATCAAATTGAAGTTTTGAATTACCAAAAAAGTATGATGTTGAACAGCAAGTTGTTGAGCGGAGGAGGAAAAACAGATTCTATACAACTTCTGAAAGATGCTATCGCTTTTTACGGGGAAAAACTCAATGTCATATATTCAGAATCATTAAAGTTGGATAAAGCAAGAACGAAATTGTATGAAGACATAAATGCCATGAATGTCCGCCTTGGTGAATTGAACAATTACTGGTATCAGCAAAATAAAAACATCAACCCGAACGTACCCATTCCGCAAATAGTTGTGAGCATAAATGCAGAAACTGGAACTTCTGCTACAGTAGATATGAATTATGTTACTTACAACGCAGGCTGGTATGCAACGTATGATATCCGTGCAACTGAAGTTGGCAAACCTGTGCAGTTGAATTATAAAGCGAACATCTGGCAGAGCACAGGCATTGACTGGAAAAACGTTAAGCTCACCTGTTCCACCGGTAATCCCATGCTCGGAAATAACCTGCCTGAATTAACAACCTGGTACATCGGGTATTACCAGCAATATTATGAGAGGGATCATAAAAAAGATGAATCCATGCAGGAGCCTTCAGCAATGGATGCAGAACTAAATAGTACAATGGGCTCTATCGCTTCAGGAAGAGTGGAGGATGATGCGCCGCAGGCAAATTATTCTTATAATTATACAACAGCACTCCAAACCATTGCTAATGTAGAGTTTGAAATCAATCTCACTTATAATATTCCGAGTGATGGCAAAGGACATCTTGTTTCCCTGCAAAGTGAAACACTGAAATCAGATTATAACTATCTTATCGTTCCCAAGATTGATCAAAGCGCATTTTTAATAGCAAGAATTACTGAATGGGAAGATAAAAACCTGCTGCCCGGCAATGCAAATATCTACTTCAACAACACTTACGTAGGCAAAACTTACATTGACCCACTAGCATTAAGTGATACATTGTCTCTTTCACTCGGTAGGGACAAAAGCATAGAAGTGAAACGTACGCAGGTGAGTGATAAAACCACTGACAGGATCATCGGGGTAAATAATACCAAGAGCCTGGCTTACA